>JAKBAV010000001.1 GCA_021826225.1 Pseudomonadota bacterium
CGGCGCGTTGGACCCAGGGCTGGGACATGTCCTCGCCCACGGCGCGCAAAGCCGGCAGGACGGCGCCGGTGCCGTAGACGTAGTTCACGCCCCAGCGGCCGAACCAGCTGCCATCGGGCTCCTGCTCGGCACGTAAAAAGCCAAGGGCGCGGGAAATGGCGGGGTGGGATTTGTCCATGCCGAGCGCGCCCAGGGCTTCCAGCACGTGGGAGGTGACATCGGCACTTGGCGGGTCGAGCGCTTCGCCGAAATTGCAGAACGGGATTTTGGAGATGATGGCTTTGTCGTTATCCTTGTCGAAAGCGCCCCAGCCGCCGTTTTTGCACTGCATGCCGAACAGCCATTGGGTGGCACGGTGGATCGCGGTTTCAATGCGTGGGCGCAGATCGCCGGATTGGTCGCGGATATTGGCGAGCAAAGTGAGGCAGACGGCAGTGTCGTCGACATCCGGATAGCGCAGATTGGCGCGCTCGAAGGACCAGCCGCCGGGGGCTGTGTTTCTCGTGTGCTTCGACCAGTCGCCATCCACCAGCACCTGGGCATCGAGCAGCCAGAGCAGGGCTTTGCGCGTGCTGGGCGTGCCGGTTATGTCGCGCCCGGCCTCGGACTGGGCGAGCAAGGTGATCATGGTGTCCCATACCACGGAGTCGGTCGCCTGGATGAAGCGGCCGCCATGGCGCTCATAGGCCCAGTGCGAATCCAGCGCGTCCCAGGCTTTTTGCAGGACGGGATGGGTGAGGGGGTAGCCTTCGATGAACAAGGCGATGACGCCGTAGATCCAGGGTGGCTGGATGCCGCCCCAGGCGCCGTCCCAGTCTTGATGCTTTATGAGCCATTCCAGGCAGAGTTTTATGGCGTTCTCGCGGCCCGGCATGAGGTTTTTGCGTTGGACGAAATGCAGCGCCTTGTCGAGATATTCAAAGGCCCATTCGAGCGTCCAGGGTTTCGCCGGCTTGTTGGGGAGGTAGAAATCGAAGGCGGCGCGGCCTTGGGGGAATAGTTCTTCGAGCAGGTCGCCGCCGGGCAGGGGCCATACGGGCTGGCGCGCGGAGACGACGCAGAGCGGCACGATGGTGGCGCGGGCCCATTGCGCGAAATGGTAGATGTTGAACGGCACCGCGAAGGGCAGGCGCAGAACCTCCGGCGGCAGGTTGGGCGAGGCCGCCCAGGGCCAGACGCCGATCATGGCGAGCCAATAGCGGGTGAAGACGCGGATGTTGCGCAGGCCGCCCTGGCCGATGATCCAGTCGCGGGCTTTGGCCATGGCGGGGTGGTCCTGGCCGTAGCCCTTGGCGCGCAGCGCGGCATAGGCTTCCACCGTGCCGTTGAGGTCGCCTTTCGGGGCCCCGGGATAGACCTCCCAGGCACCATCCGGGCGCTGGCGCTGCAAAATTCCGGCGATCACCTTGTCCTCGCCGGGGAGGGGGCGGCCGAGGAAATGGCTGGTGAGGAGCCATTCGGCTTCCATGGCGACATTGGTTTCCGCGGCGCCGGCCCAATAGCCTTCCGGCGCCTGCTCGAGGTCTAGCCAACCCAGCGCGGCGGCGATGGCCTGGTTGATATCCTCCGATGCGGCCGGCGGCAAGGCGGGTGTGGCGTCCATGATTCCTCGCGATGATGGTGCCCGGAGACATGTCATGGCGGCGGAATTCCGTCCAGGCACAACTAGCGTTGACAATAATATAAAGATATCTTTATGTAGTTAAATGAATCAGGCTCTTGCCATATTCGCCGCCTTGGCCGAGCCGACGCGGCTGCGGATTTTCGGGCTGCTGAGGGCCATGGAGCTGGCCATCGGCGAGCTGGCGCTGGTGCTGGGGCAGAGCCAGCCGCGCGTTTCACGCCATGTGAAGATTATGGCGGATGCCGGGATTCTGCGACGGCGGCGCGAGGGGGCCTGGGTGTTTCTGGGTCTGGGTGATGCTGCGGTGGTGGCACCCTTGCTTGCCGCGCTGGATGCCTGGAATGGTGGCGAGGCGGTGGCGGATATCGCGAGGCTGGCGGCGGTGCGGGCCGAGCGGGCGCGGGCGGCGGAGGAATATTTCAATGCCCATGCCGCGGAATGGGATGCCATGCGCTCCCTGCATGTGGCCGAGAGCGAGGTTGAGGCGGCTATTCGCGCGGCGCTGGCGGGGGCGTCGGTCGGGCGGCTGGTTGATATCGGTACCGGCACGGGGCGGATGATCGCGCTGCTGGGGGGCGCGGCGGTGCGCGTGACGGGGGTTGACCGCAGCCCCGAGATGCTGCGCCTGGCGCGTGAGAAGGTTTTCAGCGCCGGGTTGAAAAATGTGGAATTGCACCAGGGCGATATGGCGGCGCTGCCGCTGCCGGCCGGTTGCGCCGATACGGCGGTGATCCACCAGGTGCTGCATTACGCGCCGGCGCCGGAGGCGGTGATCGCCGAGGCGTCGCGGCTGCTGGCGCCGGGCGGGCGGCTCCTGGTGGTGGATTTCGCGCCGCATGAACACGAGGAGTTTCGCACCCGCCATGCCCATGCACGGCTAGGATTTTCGGACGCGCAGATGGCCGCGTGGTTTGCCGCCGCCGGGCTGGAGGGTGCGCCGCCCACGGCGCTGGCGGGTGGCGCGTTGACGGTGAAGCTATGGCTGGGACATGCCAGCGAAAGGAAAACATGACATGAGTGCCGCGCCGCTATTCGCTGATCTTGCTGGTGATATCGATATTTCCTTCGAGTTCTTTCCGCCGAAAACCGAGGCGATGGAGGTGGCTTTGTGGGAGACGGTGCAGGCTCTGGCGCCGTATGATCCGCGTTTCGTTTCGGTGACCTACGGTGCCGGTGGCTCCACGCGGGCGCGTACCCATGCCACGGTTACGCGCATCGAGGCCGAAACCGGCATACCGGCGGCGGCGCATCTCACCTGCGTCGGTGCCAGCCGGGAGGAGGTGCTGGAGATTGCGCGCAGCTACTGGGCGGCGGGGATACGCCATATCGTGGCATTGCGCGGCGATCCGCCGGTGGCGGGCGAGAAATTCGTGGCGCATCCGGCGGGGTTTGCGAATGCGGTGGAGCTGACGGCGGCGTTGCGTGCGTTGGCGCCGTTCGAGATTTCGGTGGCGGCATACCCTGAGACGCACCCCGATGCGGTGAGCGCGCAAGCGGATATGGAGTTTTTGCACGCCAAGATTCAGGCGGGGGCGACGCGTGCCATTACCCAGGCGTTTTTTGATGTCGAGGTGTTTCTGCGCTTCCGTGATGCTGCCTTGAAAGCCGGGATCAGCGCTGAAATCGTGCCGGGGATTCTGCCGATCGTGAATGTGGCGCAGGCGCGCAAATTCGCCCGCGCGATTCCGCCCTGGATGGACCGGCTGCTCGACGGTCTCGACGCGCAGCCGCAGGCACGCCAGCTTGTTTCCGCGACGATTGCTGCAGAAATGTGCCGCGCGCTCTATGCTGAGGGCGTGCGGCAATTCCATTTCTATACGCTCAATCGGGCGCCTTTGACATCGGCGATCTGCCATTTGCTCGGGCGCAAGGCTGGGCCTCAGCCATTGGAGAGTGGCATGTAGAGCTGGTTGCCGCTTTCCTTGAACAAGGTTTTCTGCGCCTCCAGCCCGGCAATTCGGTCGGCCTCCTCGCGGATGTCATGACTGATTTTCATGGAACAGAATTTTGGACCGCACATGGAACAGAAATGCGCGGTTTTGTGGGCCTCCCTGGGCAGGGTTTCATCATGGAAGTCGCGCGCGGTGTCGGGGTCGAGGCCGAGGTTGAACTGATCCTCCCAGCGGAACTCGAAACGCGCGCGGGAGATGGCGTCATCACGCAGCCGGGCGGCCGGGTGGCCCTTGGCGAGGTCCGCCGCATGGGCGGCGAGCTTGTAGGTAATTACGCCGGTTTTCACATCCGCGCGGTTGGGCAGGCCGAGATGCTCCTTGGGCGTGACGTAGCAGAGCATGGCGGTGCCGAACCAGCCGATCATCGCGGCACCTATGGCGGAGGTGATGTGGTCGTAGCCTGGGGCGATGTCGGTGGTTAGTGGCCCGAGCGTGTAGAACGGGGCTTCGTGGCAGACTTCCAGCTGCTTATTCATATTGGCTTTGATCTTGTGCATCGGCACGTGGCCGGGGCCTTCGATCATCACCTGGCAGCCTTTGGCCCAGGCGGTTTTCGTAAGCTCGCCCAGGGTTTCCAGCTCGGCGAATTGCGCTGCGTCGTTGGCATCGGCGTTGGAGCCGGGGCGCAAGCCGTCGCCGAGCGAGAAGGAGACATCGTATTTGCGCATGATGTCACAGATTTCATCGAATTTTTCGTAAAGAAAGCTTTCGTGGTGATGCGCGAGGCACCATTGCGCCATGATCGAGCCGCCGCGTGAGACGATGCCGGTGACGCGGCGCGCGGTGAGCGGAATATGCGCGAGGCGTAAGCCGGCATGGATAGTGAAATAATCGACGCCCTGCTCGGCCTGCTCGATGAGTGTGTCGCGGAACACGGACCAGTTGAGTTTACTCGCATCGCCATGAACTTTTTCGAGCGCCTGATAGATTGGCACGGTGCCTATGGGTACTGGCGCGTTGCGTAGAATCCAGGAGCGGATGTTGTGGATATTGCGGCCGGTGGAGAGGTCCATGACGGTATCTGCGCCCCAGCGTATCGCCCAGACGAGTTTTTCGACCTCCTCGGCGGCCGAGGAGGTGACGGCGGAATTGCCGATATTGGCGTTGATTTTTACCAGAAAATTGCGCCCGATGATGACGGGTTCAAGCTCCGGATGGTTGATGTTGGCGGGGATGATGGCGCGGCCCGCGGCGATTTCCGCACGGACGAATTCAGGCGTCACGAAATTGGGGATGGCGGCGCCGAAATCCTCACCGTCGGCGCGCAGGGCGGCGGCCTGGGCGTGGGCTTCGCAGCGTCCGAGGTTTTCGCGGTGCGCGACATAGATCATCTCGTCCGTGATGACGCCGGCGCGGGCGAATTCATATTGCGTGACCAGCTGCGCGTCCCGCGCGACACGTATGATTTGCGGCGCGGGACAGAGCGGGACCAGGAGATCCGCAGGAACGAAGCCGTTATCCTCAGGTTTTAAGGCGCGGGCGGTGACGGTGGCAAAACCGCGCGCGGCGAGCCAGGGGGCGCGAGGTTGGGGCAGGCCGGCTTCGAGGTCGATGGCCGCATTCCCGGTAAAGGGGCCGGATGTGTCATAGACGCGCAAGGGCGTTTCGTTGGCGGTGGGATGCAGCGCGATCTCGCGGAAGGGGACCAGGATATCCGGCCGGGCGGCGGGGGACGAATAGATTTTGCGCGACCCGATGATGGGGCCGGTCGTGACCTGCGCGGGCCGGGACTGGGCAAGGCGGATGTCGGTCGTCATGGGCGCTCTCCTCTATAAAAAACGGAGAGCGGGGGCTCGGTCGTGTTGCAAATCCCCGTCCCTCCGCCGGTATGATCCGGATCAGGTTCAAAGGGTTTATCGCGGTGGGTAACATCCCATGGCGACGTCTCAGCTCCTTCACGGAACACCCCTCGGTATGCTCAGGAGACGTGGATTGCTGTCTGCTGTCAACCCGGCGAGCCAGCGTAAATGACGCGCGAGTATTTGCGGTTGACAGCGAATAAACCGCCACAGTTCACCACCCATGTCGGCAGGGCGATTTTCGCCCGCCCAGCTGGGGTGGCAAAAGAAAGCTATCTCGGCCAGGGTTTCTTCACCTAATTCGACAGGAGTGACCTATGAACATATCTGGCCGGGCGTTGCCGCGCGGGTACAGCAGGTTCTTTGCACTGGCGGCAGGGATTGGCGCCCTTGGCGCGGGGCCTGCCCTGGCGCAGACATTTTTGCAAGCCCCGGCCTTGCTCGGCAATGCCGGCGGCTTGCGGCCGGCACTTGCCGCGCATGGCGTATCGCTCACGTTTACGGATAGCGAGAATTTGCTCGCCAACCTGGCGGGCGGGGTGAAGACGGGCACCACATTGCAGGGTGTTACGACAGGCACGCTGGAGCTTGACACGGCGAAGGCATTTGGCTGGCCGGGGGGGACATTGCACTTGAGCGCCTTGCAGATTCATGGCCGCTCGCTGAGCGGACCTTACCTCGCCAACCTACAGACGGCCAACGGCAATGAGGCCGAGGATGGCGCGAGGCTGTGGGAGATGTGGTATGATCAGTCTCTTGCCGGGGGGCGCGCCGATGTAAAGATCGGCCAGCAGAGCATCGATAACGAGTTTGTGACCAGTAAATATTCCGGCCTGTTCATCAATACCATGGCGGGATGGCCGTTACTCCCCTCCGAGGATCTTTACGCGGGGGGGCCGGCATATCCGCTTGCCTCGCTTGGTGCGCGGCTGCAACTGCAGCCGGCCGGCGATCAGTCGATACTGGCGGGCGTGTTCGATGATAATCCCGGGGGTAGTAGAAATTTCAGCGCGGATGGGCAGCAACTCGACCGGAGCGGGGGGCGGTTCAGCTTCGCGACCGGGGCGCTGTTCATTGCCGAATATGGAGTTTCCGCCTCGCCGCTCGGGTTACCGGGCAGGTATAAAATCGGCTTCTGGTATGATACGGGTGGCTTTCCGGATCAGCGCTACGGCACGGATGGGCTGTCGCTCGCGGCGCCGGCGAGCAATGGCACACCGTTGATGCATCATGGCAATCACAGCATGTATGCCGTGGCTGACCAGACAATATGGCAGTCGGCCGGCGATTCATCGCGCAATATCAATCTGTTCGGGCGGATCATGGCGGCACCGGATGCGCAGAATTATATCGATTTTTTCTTCAATGGGGGCATCACCATGGCGGCGCCGTTGCCCGGGCGTGATGCTGACCAGCTGGGCGTTGATTTCGGGCTTGGCAAAGTGAGTAGGCGCAAGGCCGGGCTGGAGCGCGATTCCGCAAGCCGGGCACAGACGGATGAGGAATTATTCGAGCTTACCTATCAGGCGGTGGCATTGCCCTGGCTGGTGGTGCAACCGGACGTGCAATACATTGTCAACCCCGGCGCCGGCATCGCCGACCCCCAAGACCCGGCGCGCGGGCTGGGAAACGAACTTGTCGCGGGCGTGAGGGTGGTCTCGACGTTTTAAGGGATAATGCGCGTGGGAAGGCGGGGTCAGCCCGGGCGGATGCTTGGAATCGACAGCCATCGCGGCTAATGAAGGGTAGAGGGCTAGGATGACACGCAGTTGAGTGGCGCGGCGCGCAAAGCTGAATTTCCGGTGCCGGGCGATGCGCGCACCGCCCGCTCACGCGCGGCGCTGTGCGCCACGCTCATAACGCTGCTGGAGGAAAAGCCGTTCGAGCAGGTGACGATTCGTGAGATCACGGCGCGCGCCAAGATCGGCTATGCCACGTTCTTTCGGCATTACCCCGATAAGGAAGCGCTGCTCAACGATCTTGCCTCCGATGAAATACGCCAGCTCAGCGCGATGACATTGCCGATGCTGCACAGCGCTGGCACGCGCATCGCTTCGCGGGCGTTGTGTGATTATGTCTGGGCGCACCGTAAAATCTGGACGGCGTTGCTCACCGGCGGCGCGGCGGGCACGGTGAAGCAGGAATTTGTACGGCAGATGCGCCAGATTGCCGTGGCACAGGGGCCGTTCGAGTCCTGGCTGCCTGGCGATTTGCGGGTGGCCTTCTCGGTGGGCGCCTCGCTTGAAATTCTGGCCTGGTGGTTGGAGCAAGGCGAAGAGATAAGCATCGAGCGCATGGCGGATATTCTGGACCGGCTCGTGGTGACGCCGAGCCTCGCCGATGCGCCGGAGTTCCAGCCGGAAGCGGCGCGGGAAATATTGCGCCGGAGCTGAGCTACTGGCTCTCGGGTAGGCGCACGACCAAGCCGTCCAGCGCATCGGTTATCGTGATCTGGCAGGCGAGGCGGCTATGCGGCGCAACCTCGTTCGAAAATTCAATCGTTGCGGACTCGATGGCTGTTCTGCCGCCGATGCGCTCACGCCAGGCTTCATCGATATAGACATGGCAGGTGCCGCAAACGCAGGCACCGCCGCAATCGGCGGCGATGCCGGGGATATTGTTATCCCTGGCGCCGTGCATGAGGGTAAGGCCGGGTTCAACGTCTAGGCGATGTGGCGTGCCGTTGAATTCGATGTAGGTGATCTGTGGCATTACTATCCCCGGCGAGTGGCGAGCAAGAGCATGTTTATGGAGCGGCGCTTAGACCCTCTTGCCCGTGAGCGCCGCCTTGCCGAACATACCGAGTTTGGCCGTGCCGGTCATGGTCTCTCCGCTCTGGGTCACGTCGAATGTGACTTTCAGCTTGGCGGGCTTGGTCACCTCCATCACCCAGCTTAACTTCTCGCCCTCGATTTTTCCGCCATTCACGGCTTCAGAACCCATCGGGCTCTCGATGCGGCCGGAGAAGCTGGCGCCGTCGCGCGTCAGGGTCATTATCATTTCCTGCGGACCCATCGGCGTTTTCAGCAGCAACTTCCATTTTTCACCGGAAGGCGCATTATCTTTGGCAATGGCCGCGCCGATACTCACGGGCGCCTTGCCCGCTTTTGGCGTGTAGGCGGGCAGGGTTTCCCAGCCGCGCACGGTGGAGGTGGAGGAGAGATAGGCGTTGTCGAGGTCGCAATGCCATTCCGGGAAGCGGTTCAAAATCTCATCCAGGGCGATACGGCCCTCGATGCGCGCCAGGGCATTGCCGAGGCAGGCGTGGAACCCATAGCCGAAGGTGAGATGCGGCACGCGGGCGCGGTGGATGTCGAAGGCTTCGCCATTGGTGAATTTACGCTCGTCGCGGTTTGCGGCGCCGACGAGGAATAAGATTGCGCTACCGGCCGGGACTTTCTGACCGTGGAATTCGGTATCCTTCGCGACATAGCGGCCGACGGAAGGGCCTGGCGGCTCGAAGCGCAGCAGCTCCTCAATGGCCTGCGGGATGAGCGCGCGATTCTCGTAAATCTGGCGGCGCTGGTCCGGATGTTCGGCGAGCACCTTGCCGGTCCAGCCGATCAGCCGGTTGGTGGTCTCGTTGCCGGCGCCCGCGAGAATATTGATGAAGATGAGAATCTCATCGCGCGTCAGCTTGCGATTGGTGCCGGTCTCGTCAACGAATTCGGCGTTGAGCAGCTCCGTCATCAGGTCGTCTGACGGATTTTTCATGCGCCAGTCGAGATAATCCTCATAGCCTTCGCCGACGAAGCTGTGCTCGGAATAATCGGAGGCCTTGCCGGGCTCGGTGCGCAGGTTCTCGTTCACGCGGTGCTGCACGCTCTTGAGGTCTTCTTCCGGGATGCCGAGCAGCATGCCGATGACGCGGAGTGGCATTTCGGAACCAAGGTTATCGATAAAGTTGAAGCGCCCGCCTGCAACCAGAGGGTCAAGCGCCTTGGCGCAGAAGGCGCGGATCTGCGGCTCAAGCGCGTTCATCTTTTTCGGCGTGAACACGCGGGTGAGCAGGCTGCGATGCATGGTGTGCAGCGGCGGGTCCTCGAAGATGAACACGCCGGGCGGGATCGGCACGTTCTGCTTGATCATCTCCAGAATGCCGCCTTTGCCCGAGATGAACGTATCGCGGTCGAAGAGACCTCGCTCGACATCCTCGTAGCGGCTTACGGCATAAAAATCATATTGCTCATTATAATAGAGCGGCGCTTCCTCGCGCAGCCGTGACCATGCGGGGTAGGGGTTGGCGAAATATTGCTGGTCGTACGGGTCCCAATGCGGGGCAGGCTTGTTTACGGCGTTCATGGCAACTCCTCCGAAGCCTGCTGCAAATCCTGGTCGTGCATTTGCCAGGGGCGCATCTGCCGGCGTGGCTATTTATGATATACTGTGTATCATATACGTGCCGCGGCGATGCCGTCAAGGGCCAATCATGCGGGACTTCCGGTTGTTAAAAAAGGCAGAGCCTCCGGGGCTATGCCTCGATTGTTGTCGGGGCGACATCACGCGGCCAGGCGGGCATTACGCCTTGGCCAGCTTCCTTCAGAGCCTGGCCGATCTCGGCGCGGCGCTCCGGGGTAATCCGCTCATTGGGGCCAACCACGACCAGCGCGCCGACCGGCTGGCTGGGGCCGGTGAGCACCGGGGCGGCAATGGCGATGGAGCCGGGATGCACATCGCCATCGTTGATGGCATAGCCACGGGCGCGCGTGAGGGCGAAATCATCACGCATCGCGGCCGGGGGTGGGGCGCCGAGCAGTTCCTCCTGTTCATGCGGCGGCAGGAATGCGAGATAGGCGCGCGCCGTGGCGCTGCCCTGCATGGGCACGCTCATGCCGATGGAGGGCACGACACGCAGCAGATGCTGGCTCTCCAGCGCATCGACGACGATGAAATGCTTCTGATAAGGCAAAGTGAGATACACGGTCTCGCCGGTGGCCTCGTGCAGCCGCTCCAGCATCGGGCGCAGGCGGTGGCGCAGGGAGTGGCTGCTATGCGGCGGGCGCGCCAGAGAGAGAGCGTGCAGGGTCAGCTCCCATTGACCGCGCAGGCCAGGTACGGCGCGGATCCAGCCGGCATCGGCCAGGGTCATGATGTCGCGCTGCACGGCGCTTTTATCGGCGGCAAGCTCGCGCGCCAGCACGCTCACCCCAACCGGCTGGAGGCGCGCCACCAGTTCGAACACCGACAACATGCGCCCCGCGCTGAGACTACGTTTAACCGCCATTTTCACTCCGGCTGAGAGATTACAATCCGATTGTATATGTTACAATGTAATCATGAGCAAGGCGGCGTAGTGAGCGCCATGGATCATCCACAGTCATGCAATGGCAGGATTATGGTGATGATCTCAGGTTTACCCGTGGTCATGGTGAACCTAAAATCCCATGCAGCCGCCACGGAGCGGCAATGAGGGGGGAGCTGAAACATGGCGAAGCAGGATGTCGGTGGCATAGAGATTGATTACGAGTTTTTCGGCTCGGCGGATGCGCCCTTGGTGATTCTGACACCCGGTGGGCGATACCCGCGTGACACGCCCGGCCTGCCGCAACTGGCGGCCGAGCTGGTGAAGGGTGGCTACCGGGTGCTCTCCTGGGACCGCCCGACCTGTGGCGCCTCTGATATCAGCTTCGCGGGGAGTAGCGAGTCGGCCTTGCATGCGGATACGCTGGTGGGGCTGACCAGCGCGCTGGGGCTGGAGCGATTCGCGCTGGTGGGGGGTTCGGCCGGCTCGCGCATCTCGCTGATGGCGGCGGCACGCGTGCCCGCCCGCGTGACCAGGATGTTCATCTGGTGGATCAGCGGCGGGGCGATCTCGCTGGCCCAGCTTGCCTCTTATTATTGCGGGGATACCGCCATGCTGGCCGTGCGCAGCGGCATGGAGGGGGTGGCCAACTCTCCGGCCTTTGCGGATCAGATCGCCCGCAACCCAGGTAACCGCGCGCGGCTGCTGCAATGGGATGTCGATGACTTCATCACCAGAATGCAGCAATGGGCCGAGGCCTATGCCTATTCCAAAACCTCGCCGGTGCCGGGCATTTCCGCCGATCAGTTTGCCCGCATGACCATGCCGGTGATCGTGCTACGCAGTGGCAGGAGCGATATTTCCCACACGCGCGAGGCCAGTGAACAGACGGCGGCGCTATTGCCCAATGCCCAGCTTGTTGAGCCGCCCTGGCCCGACCAGGAATGGAATAATTGCCAGCGTATTCCCAACGAGCCAGGACGCGGCCGCTTCGAGCGCTGGCCATTGCTGGCGCCGATGATCCTGGCGTTTCTCGACGGGCGCTGAGGGTATGGGAATCCGCGCACAATGGTGGCGCGGATTCCGGCATAGCGGCGCGCGCCTGTTCACAGCTAATGTGCCACCAACAATGGGAGGCGTTTGCGGTGGCGTTTGAGAGCGGTCTGTCCTTCGCGCTGGGTGACGAGCAGGAAGCAATACGCGAGATGGCGCGGAATTTTGCCGCCGAACATCTCGCGCCATATGCGGTGGAATGGGACAGAAACAAAATTTTTCCGCTGGAGACGATGCGCGCCGCGGCGGCTTTGGGCATGGGCGGAATTTATGTGGGTGAGACGTTGGGCGGCTCCGGGCTCTCGCGGCTCGATGCGGCGTTGATCATCGAGGCGCTGGCTACGGGCTGTCCCACCATCGCCGCGTATATTTCCATCCATAACATGGTCGCAGGCATGATCGACCGCTATGGCGATGAGGCGCAGCGGCACAAATATTTACCGGATTTATGTTCGATGGCGCGTTTCGCCAGCTATTGTCTCACGGAACCGGCGGCGGGCTCGGATGCGGCGGCGTTGCGTACGAAGGCGGTGCGCGATGGCGACGAGTATGTGGTTAACGGTGTGAAACAATTCATTTCCGGCGCCGGAGAGGCGGAGGTTTACGCCGTGATGGTGCGCACCGGCGAGGCGGGCGCGCGTGGTATTTCCACGCTCATCATCGAGAAGGATATGCCGGGAGTCTCCTTCGGCGCCAACGAGTATAAAATGGGCTGGAACGCGCAGCCGACGCGCCAGGTTATACTGGAAGATGTGCGTGTGCCGGTGGCGAACCGGCTGGGCCCGGAGGGTATCGGCTTCAAAATCGCCATGGCGGGGCTGGATGGCGGGCGCATCAACATCGCCGCAGCCTCGCTTGGTGGGGCACAGACGGCGCTGGATAAGGCAATCGCCTATCTGGGTGAACGCCGGGCCTTCGGGCAGAATATTGGCCAGTTCCAGGCGCTGCAATTCCGCGTGGCCGATATGGCGACGGAGTTGGAGGCGGCAAGGCTGTTGTTGTGGCGTGCCGCCTGCGCTTTGGACGCCAAGGCGCCGGACGCCACGAAACTTTGTGCCATGGCCAAGCGTTTTGTGACGGATGTGGGCTTCGATGTCGCCAATCGCGCACTGCAATTGCTGGGCGGGTATGGCTATCTTGCTGATTACGGTATCGAGAAGATCGTGCGTGATTTGCGTGTGCACCAGATTCTTGAGGGCACAAATGAAATAATGCGGGTGATCATCGCGCGCGGCCTGCTGACGCCGCAATAACGGGGAGTGCTTACCATGAAAGAAACGATCGGCTTTATCGGGCTCGGCAATATGGGCCTGCCGATGGCGGCCAACCTGGCCAAAGCCGGGTATGACGTGCAAGGCTTCGACGTGGTGCCGGCAGCCAATGAGGCCGGAGCCAGGCTTGGCATTACCGTGCGGCCGAGCGCCGTTGAAGCCGTTAAGGGCGCCGCGATCGTGATTTCCATGCTGCCGAACGGCAAGCTGGTTCTGGAGCTTTATAAGAGCGGCATATTACAGGCGGCACGGGCGGGAACCCTGTTCATCGATAGTTCCACGATCGATATTGAAAGCGCGCGCGCGGCAGCCGTGCTTGCTGTGGAGGGGGGCATGAATAACCTCGATGCCCCGGTCTCCGGCGGTGTCGGTGGTGCGGCGGCCGGCACGTTGACATTCATGGTCGGCGGCGGCGCTGAAGATTTCGCGCGGGCGAAGCCGGTGCTCGAGGCCATGGGGCGGCGGATTGTGCATTGCGGCGATGCCGGGGCGGGGCAGGCAGCGAAAATTTGCAACAACATGATCCTCGGTATTTCGATGATCGCGGTGGGCGAGGCGTTTGTGCTGGCGGAGAAGGTCGGGCTGTCGCACCAGGCGCTTTACGATGTGGCATCGACCGCATCGGGCCAGTGCTGGTCGCTGACCAGCTATTGCCCGGTGCCGGGACCAGTGCCCACGAGCCCGGCCAATAATGCATACAAGCCGGGCTTCGCCGCGGCGCTGATGCTGAAGGACCTGCGTCTCGCGCAGGAGGCGGCGGCGGCGGCTGGTGCATCGACCGCGCTAGGAAAACATGCGGCAGAAATCTACGAAAATTTCGTCGCGGCAGGTCAGGGCGGGGTAGATTTTTCCGGCATCATCAACGCCATCCGCAACGGTTAGAAGGTCTCGCCGACCATCTCCTCGCTTTTGGCCCATAGGGCGGCGGCGCGTGCGGGGTTGAGGGCATAGGCGGCAACGCCCGGGCCCATCAGGCTGGCGGCCGGGGCGGTAAGTGTCTCGGCCACATGGCAATCCTCGCAATATCGCCCGCCAACCTCATTCGCCGGCGCGTATATGCCGGCCCAGACCGAGGTGGCGGCCCCTTGCGCCGCGTTCTTGCGCACGAAGCTCGCATTTTGCGGCGTACCCGATTGTTCCAGCGTCCGGCGCTGGGCCGCGCGCGTTTCTGGGTCCATGTAGCGGCCCAACTCGGTTGCCACGCCGCCAGGGTGCACGGCGGTGGCGCGGATGCCGCGTTTGGCCAGGCGCCGGTCCAACTCCACGGCAAATAATATGTTGGCGGTTTTGGAGCGACCATAGCCGATATAGGGGGCATATTCCGTGTGCTCGAAATTCGGATCATCGAGATCGACATCGCAGATATTATGTGCGGAGGAAGCCAGCACGACGACGCGCCCACCCGCCCGGATATGCGGCACCAGACGGTTGACGAACAGGAAATGGGCCAGGTGGTTGACGCCGAACTGGGTCTCGAACCCCTCCGCCGTGCGGCTTAACGGCGGTCCCATGAGGCCAGCATTAGCAATGATCAGGTCGAACGGTCCCTGCGCTATCAGGCCGTCAGTGGCGGCGCGCACGCTGGCGAGCGAAGCGAGGTCCATTTCGACCAAAGTGATGTGGGTGGCATCGCCATGCACCGCTGCCAGCGCTGTTCTGGCTTTCGTCAGGTCGCGTGCCGCGCCGTAAACAGTGGCGCCGCGTGCGGCCAGAGCATGCGCAGTTTCCACGCCGATTCCGGCTGAAACACCGGTGACCACCACGCGTTTGCCGCTCAGATCGATACCGGCCAGCACGTCTTCAGCGGTCGAATAGACGTCGAATGTTTCAGTCATGTGATATCCTTAGTTTTTTGCACGGGCGGCGATTTCGTTGGCGGCAATATAGCCGAACACCATGGCCGGGCCGATAGTGCCGCCCGCGCCCGGATAGTTGAGTCCGAACGGGCTGCCCGTGGCATTGCCGGCGGCGTAGAGCCCGGCAATCGGTTGGTCGTTGCGGTCCAGCACGCGCGCCCTGGCATCGGCCTTCAGCCCGCCTTTTGTGCCGAGATCGCCAAGATGGATCGGGATGGCGTAGAACGGTGCTTTCTGCAACGGGCCCAAGGCGGGGTTGGGCTTGCAGGTGGGATCGCCGAAGGCCTGGTCGTAGATGGTGCTGCCGCGGCCGAATTCCGTGTCCATGCCATGGGCGGCATATTCATTGATCCGCCTGACCACATCGATAAGTTTCTCTGGATCGAGTTGTATTTTTTTTGCCAGATCGGCAACCGTTTCAGACTTGAAGATGTAATGATCCCACCAGTCGATGGGGATGGATTTATCGGACATGATGGCGGCGGGCAGAAACCCTCCTGCCGTGAACTTGGCGCGAAATACGGCATCGAACACCATCCAGCACGGCAGGTTGGCGCCGGTTGCCTTGTGGTCCGCCACCATGCCGGCACCAAAACGGTCATAGGAGCAGCTTTCATTCACGAAGCGGTCGCCGTTACGGTTGACGCAGACGGCGCCGGGCCGGCCGACATCGAACACCGCCTGGTGGACCTCCTCGAAATTCGAGGCGCTGGCGCTCGGCATGATCATGGTCGGCGCCCACCAGCCTTCCTCCGTATGCTCCGTGGCCGCACCGATTTTCTCGGCGGCCAGCAGCGCTTCGCCGGTATTGGCGCCCTGCGGCGTGCTGGTCCACCAGATGGATGTTTTTACGGGATAAAAACGGTCGCGCAGCTCCTGATTCCATTCAAAGCCCCCGGCGCAGATGACCACGCCGTGGCGCGCGGATATTTTATGCGCCGTGCCGAAGCGGCTGACATTCACTCCCGTGATCTTGCCGTGCTCGACGATCAGCTCGTCAAGCTTCGTCTCCAGCCGTATCTCAACATTTTTGGATGTAAGCTGCTCCAGCAAGGGGCCGATAACCGCATTACCCGAGGTGAACCAGCGGTCGCGTCTGGTTATTTTGCGCGTCGTCCGGTCCTTCCAGTAGCGCGTGATCACGCCGGCCAGCATGCGCTTCCAGCCTTTGCCGCGTGCCGCGATTGTGAATGTTTCCTCCAGGTTCATGGCGTAACGATTGAACAGCTTGAAGCGCGGAAACTGCTCGCGCACCAGTGGAAATTTATCGCCAAGCCTGCGGCCATCCCACATCGGCATCACAAGCGAACGGTCGGCGCGCGAGCCTGGGAGCTCGGCGAAATAATCCGGCCATGGCATGGGAATGAAATTAATGCCGAGCCTGACAAGAAATTGTAGCATCTCGCGGCCGGTATCGACATAGGCTTCCAGCCGTGTACGGTTGATGGGGCCCTGGATGACCGCATCGAGATAGGTGAGCGATTCCTCACGCGTATCGGTGGTACCGCCAAGCCCGTGATTAGCAATCCAGGCGACGCCGCCGGAGGTGGCCGAGGTGCCGCCATATTTATGTGCCTTCTCGACGATCAGAACGCGCAGCCCGAGATCGGCGGCGCGCAACGCGGCTGTCATGCCAGCGGCACCCGAGCCCACGACGATCACATCATATGTTTCGGCCAATTTTTTGCTCCCCTTATTTATACCAGCGCTGCCTGCGCGGGCATCTCCGCTGGCTCGGTTGTTGCGCTTTCATAGGCGGTTGCCAGGCTGGCGATGCGCGCCTTGTAGACATGGATGCCTTCTTCCTTCACTGGGCCGTAACCTGCGACCAGATGTGCCGCGCCGGCCATCTCCGTGGCGAGTGCGAGGCTGGCCGCTGTCATGCTATCCGCAAGATGCAGGATCATGCTGCGATATTCAGTTATCAGTCGGTGCTCCATGCGGCGTTCCGCGGTATTGCCGAACGGGTCGAGCCATGTGCCGCGCAGGAATTTAAGCCGGCTCAACAGGCGCAGGATGGGAAATATCCAGCCACCAAATTCTATTTTTCGCGGTCGGCCGGTTTTGGCATCGTGCCGGAAGGCGAGTAGCGGCGGGGCCAGGTTGAGCGCGATTTTGAAATCGCCGTCGAACTGGCGCGCGAGCTCGGCACGAAAAGCAGGCAGGCTGTAGAGCCGGGCGACCTCGTATTCGTCCTTATAGGCCATCAGCCGGGCAAACTGGTCTGCGGTATGCATAAGGAAATTTTCTACGCCGGCGATATGGCGGCTTTGCAGGCGCGCGGCGATCTCATCGATGAATGCTTTATATCGCGCGGCATAGGCTTCGTTCTGGTAGGCGGCGAGATGCTTGGACCGGCTGGCGACCATTTCGGCAAGGGTCTGTGGCTGGGTCGAACCTGTCAATTTTGCGAATTCCAGAAGCTCATTGGGGAATGCGGCCGCCAGACGGCCGATGGAGAGTGCCTTCAGGTTCTGCTGGACCGCCGTGCCGTTGAGTTTCACCGCGTCTTGAATCGCCTCAAGCCCGACCGGCAGAAAGCCCTTCTGGGCGACGAAGCCGACCATCATCAGATTGGTGAAAATCGTGTCGCCGAGCAGCTTGGCGGCCAGTTGATTGGCGCAGACCAGATTAATTTTATTTTCGCCAATGCGCTGCTCTATGGCGCGCGTGAAGCTTTTTGGTGTCAGGTCGATATCCGGCCGCGTCTGGAATTCACCCGTCGGCACCACATCCGTGTTGGCGGCGACACGCGTATCAGTACGAATGGTTTTAACCACATCGGGGCCGGAGGCAACGATAAGGTCGCAGGCGATGAGCAGATCCGTTTGACCAGTGCCGAGCCGGGCCGAGGGGATATGATCCTGTGACGCACTGAAGCGGATATGGCTCATCACGCCGCCGCCTTTTTGTGCCATGCCAGTCATGTCCAGCACCTTGGCGGATTTACCTTCCATGTGCGCGGCCATGCCGAGAATGGCGCCGACGGTGAGCACCCCGGTGCCGCCGATACCAGTTACGAGTACAGAATAACTTTCCGTGGCATCCATAATCTCCGGCACTGGGAGCTTGTTGATCAGCGCCGCGAGCCCGCTCGTATCCGCCGCGTGCCTGGCTGGTTTGGCCCCGCGCAACGAAACGAAAGACGGGCAGAACCCCTTGATGCAGCTGTAATCCTTGTTGCAATTTGACTGGTCGATAATGCGCTTGCGGCCAAACTCAGTTTCCAGCGGTGTGATGCTGACGCAGTTTGACTGCCGCGAGCAATCGCCACAGCCTTCGCAAACCGCGGGGTTGATGAAGAGGCGTAGATCCGGGTCCGGATAATCACCACGCTTACGACGCCGGCGCTTTTCATTGGCGCAAGTCTGTTCGTAGATGATCGCGCTCACACCAGCAATTTCACGCAATTCGCGCTGCACGTTTTCCAGATGGTCGCGATGCACCACGCGGATGCCCGGAAAACCGGATTTTTCCGGTTCGTCGCTGACCAGTATGACAGGCTGCACACCCTCGGCCTGTAACTCCTTGATGATCATGCCGACGGAAATATTGCCTTCCATGGGCTGGCCACCGGTCATCGCCACGGCATCGTTATAGAGAATTTTGAACGTGATATTCGCCTTGGCGGAAACCGCAGCGCGGATCGCCAGGATTCCAGAATGAGTGTAGGTGCCATCGCCCATATTGGCGAATACGTGCGGCGTTTCGACGAAATGCTGGGCGCCGATCCAGGCGAGACCTTCGGCGCCCATGCCAACGACATTCATGGTGCGGCGCTCCGGCATGAAGGCGGCGAGGCCATGGCAGCCAGTGGCACCGAGGGCTATGCTGTCCGCGGGGATGTTGGTGCTGGTGTTATGCGGGCAGCCGGAGCAGAAAAATGCTGGGCGTATGGCGGCGGCGGGGGAAATGGCGGTGGCCGCCATGGCATCTAACGTGGCGGCGCAGCGGGACAATGCCGCATCCGCCAGGCCGAGACGCTCCAGCCGATGCAGAATAGCATGGCGCACCATGGTGGCATCGAGCACGTTATCCTGGGGGAACAGCGCGCGGCCCTGCTCGTCGCGCTTGCCGAGAATCTCCGGCCGCTCGCCCGTCAGGCCGTAGAGCGCATTGGTCAGCTGCTCCTCGATGACGGGGCGTTTTTCCTCGACGACCAGCACCTTGCGCGCCCCGGCACAGGCGGCGCGGATAAATTCCTGATCCAGCGGCCAGATGAGCCCAAGTTTCACCACCCCGATACCAAGAGCCGCGCACCGCGCCTCGTCCAGCCCGAGATCGCGCAGCGCCTGGCGGACATCGAGATAGGATTTACCGGCGGTGACGATGACGAGCGGCGGGCGTGCCGGGCCGATGATGACGCGGTTGAGACCATTGGCGCGGGCGAAGGCGAGGGTGGCGGGTAGACGTTCATTCACCACCAGCGATTCCTGCGCCAGGGCGGGCAGGCCACGGCGCAGGTTGAGGTTCTGCCCCGGCGCCAACGCCGGACGGATTACAGAAATTGACGGTAGCAGTACAGAGGATGTCAGATCAAGCGTATCGGTGACGGTTTTAAGCCCAACATAGAGTCCGGAATAGCGCGACATCTCCCAGCCGGACTGACCGTATTCGAGTATCTCTGCCGTGGTGGAAGGGGCGAGGATGGGGATGAAACCGGCGATCAGCGTGTGCTCGGATTGATGCGCGGAGGCGGAGGATTTGGCGGCATGGTCATCGCCCGCCACGATGAGAACGCCGCCTTGCGCATGGGTGCCCTCAAAATTCCCGAGCTTCAGCGCCTCGCAGGCGCGGTCCACGCCGAGCCCCTTGCCGTACCACATGGCGAAAACGCCATCGAAACGGGTTTTGCCGAACCAGCCGAGTTGCTGGGTGCCGCGAAGGGAAGTCGCCGCCAGCTCTTCGTTAAGACCTGGCTCGAAATGAATATCATGCGCGTCGAGTTGCTTCTGCGCTGCCCAGAGCTGGGCATCCAGCGTGGTGATCGGCGAGCCGCGATAGCCGCTGACATAGCCGCCGGTGCGCAGCCCCACCGCGACATCGCGGCGTTTCTGGTCGAGCGGCAGGCGTACGAGCGCCTGCATAGAGGAGATGAAAATTTGACCGGAGCGTTGCTCATAGCGGTCATCGAGCGTCACGACGGTCTTGGTCACGAAAAATACTCCGGTGGCCCGCGATAATAGCCCGCGCCGGTACGGCGCGGTTGCCTGACCCGGCGCAGGAAATTGCCTCGGGCGGCGCTGCGCATTACGGCTTTTTGGGCGGCATGGCCATGTATTTATCGACCGCTTTCTCGAAATGGCGGATGCGGATTTCCTGATAATTGCCCAGTGTGAGGCCATGTTTGGCGCTGGCCTCAAGCCCTTCCTGCTGCAGAAAGAGGTTGTCCGTATCCTGGTCGAGAATGGCGCCGAAGCCTGCATCCATGCCCTCGGCTTCCTTGAAGGACTGTTCCAGGGTCAGCATTATGGGCTCGGCCGGGGTAGGGCGCGGGCCATCCTTCGGCACCGGGCGGAGGAACATCACCTCGTAGATGGAGGAGCGATGGTCCTTTGGGTCGGGCCGGAAACGATAGACCATAGGCAGTGAGATGCCGGGGAACAGGAAACAGTTGGGGAAAACAGTGTAGGAGAAGCAGTCGAGAATTTCCGAATCGGATACGCTGTTCAGATCCGCTCTCGCGGCTTTCTCGAACATGCCGCGGAACATGTCCGCCATAACCTGGCGCGCGGTGCTGTCGCCCACCATCAGCCTGTTACCTTCGAGCACGCCAGCATCGCCGACGGTGAACTGGTCCAGAATATCCTGTTCGTTATACTTACCTTCGAGATGCGGGCTCAGCACGCCGAGCGGTGAAATGAAGCGGTCGACATGCTCGCCATAGATATCATATTGCGAATTCGCATCGGCATTGGAGACCGCGACCTGCGGGTGGGTTTCGATAACATGATAGGCTTCCTGGAATGCCTCCACTGTGAGCTTCCAGTTGGCCGGAATGGGCTTTTGCACATGCAGGGCGATATAGCGATTTTCCAGCCCCCAGGCGTTGATATGCGAGAGCGCCTCCGCGCCGAGATATTCGCCAAGTGTGGGTGCGTCCTTGTCCATATTGATCCAGACGAAACCAGCGAGAAGTTCAACCCGCGCTTCCGGCAGGTTCAGCCGGGCGGCATCCACATGCGGGAAATCCCACGGGCATACGACCTTCTTGTTGGAGCCATCTATATTCCAGCTCCAGCCATGGAAGCTGCATTTGAATTCCGAGGCGCGGCCTTCCGTTCCCGAGGCGCGCAGTTTTGTGCCGCGATGCAGGCAGGCGTTGAAATAGGCGCGGATGTCGGTCTCGCCCACGCGGGTGATGATGAAGGAATAAGGCCCGACATCATACACGTGATAGTCGCCTACCTCAGGGATATGCTCTTCGCGGCAGGCGAATTGCCAGGTGCGTGTCCATAGCCGCTCCATCTCGGCCTTGGCGTAGTCGGGGTCGATATAGCGTTGCGTGTTGATATCCTCGCTGCCCAGATATTTGTAGGATTCGGAGCGTACCCAGTCCGGTGCGGCAATTTTGTCCCTGGCGATGATGTCCTGCGTGCTCTGCGCGGGGCAACGGGCTTCGCCCGGCTTCAAATCAGTCATCTTGTTCATGCCGGAATTCCTCTGTCAGGCAGCGGCGCGGCGTTGCGCCACGGCGGTCGTATTCTTGTGAATTTTGCCATCGTTCATGATCATCACGAGGCGGCTGGCATCGGTCATGATCGAAACATCCTCGTCTGGATTGCCGGCAACAAGCAGCAGGTCGGCAAGCTGGCCTTCGGCAATCATGCCGAGGTCGCCCGCGCTACGCATCGCCATCCCACCATTGCGGGTCGCGCAGAGCAGCGCGGCTTCGGGCGTGTAGCCATAATAATCTACGAAAAATTGTAGATCGCGCGCATTGGTCCCCTGGCGGCTCCAGGCAAAACCGTAATCGCCGCCGATGAGATGGCGAATGCCGCGCTTACGCAAGGCAGTATGGGTTTTAGCCGATTCCTCGAGCAATGCCGTAATGCCCATGAAACCGCCGATTTCAGGCGTGAGGCCGGAGCCCGAAGCCTCGCCATGCACGATGGTATGGAACAGGCTCACGGTAGGCACCACGAACATGCGGTCGCGCGCCTCCTCCATCATGTCGAGCAGTTCATCATCGGCATATTCGCAATGGAACAGGCCATCCACCCCCGCCTGTATGCAGAATTTGGAGCCTTCGATCGAGCGCGTATGCGCGTTGACCTTGCGGCCATAGCTATGCGCGGTTTCCACTGCCATGCGGATCTCATCCAGGCGCATCGGCGTGGTCGTGGCCGGCGTGTTCGGGTAGAACGGGTCGCCCGAGACATCGAGCTTTATATTGTCGCAGCCCTCACGGCAGAACAGCCGCACCGCCTTGCGCATTTCTTCCGGCCCGTTCACAATCATGGACGGTCCGCCGGGGCGTTCATTGTGCAGCCGGCCTTCATCGCCCATGGCGCCGGTGACGGAAATTTCGAGCGATCCGGCGCGTATCCGCGGGCCGGGAATGCGCCCGGCATTAACCTCATTGCGAACGGCCACGGCGAGGCGGAGCTTGGCTTCCGAGGCGCCATAGGCGCTGGTGAATCCAGCATCCAACAAGGCCTTGGCACCCCTGGCGGCGGTGAAGACCTGCTCCTCGGGCGTGGGGGTAATAAGGTCCTCGGTCGCGGCAACGCTCTCGAAGGAGAGATGCGCGTGGCCCTCGACCATGCCAGGCATCAGCGTGAGGCCGGTGCCATCAATCATCTCCGCGCCTTCCGCCGCGAGCTGGCCGGGGGTGCGGGAGATGGCGCGTAGGCGGTTGCCATCGATGAGCACGTCACCGGAAAAAGCGGGGGCGCCGGTTGCATCCCAGATGCGGGCGCCGGTGATCAATTTGCTGCCCATTGGCTTTCGTTCCTCTCATCCAGCACGTTTGGCGCGCATCATACGCCAGTTTACAGCGCGGGCCGCCGGCTATCGAATGACCGGGGATGCACCGCGATTTGTCTGGCCCTGCCAGAGGACGCGGATCGGTTGTGCCGCGCGCCAGGCTGGCTTAACGGGACAGGGAAGGGAGGATGTGGCGAAATGATCAAGGGGATTCACCATGTCGGCGTGCATGTCCGCGACCTGGATGCGATGATGGCATTCTACAAGGCCGCGTTTGGTTTCGAGCTGGTGGGCGAAGCTTTTGCCTGGAAGGATGAGCCGGTGCTCGACACGCTCATCGACGTGCCGGGCTCGGCTGCCCGTGGCACCATGCTGCGCGCCGGGACCTGCTACCTAGAGATGTTCCAGTTCACCGCCCCCGCGCCACGCCCTGTTTCACCACTCAACCCGCAGGATAAAGGCTATACGCATTTCTGCGTGGACGTGACCGATATCGCCCAGGAATATGAGCGGCTGAAAGGCATCGGCATGAGCTTCGGCAGCCCGGCACCGATCGATATGGGGCATGTAAAATCAGTTTACGGCCGCGACCCCGAGGGGAATGTGATCGAGCTGCAGGAGACCGCGGCGCATTGCGAATTCAGGCTGGAGGCGCTGACGGGAAACGAGCCCCGGAAGCCCGGGATGTAAGTTTTTAGTTTCCTTTTTTTAAAAAACAAGCTTTTGTTTTTACTATGAATTCCGAGTCGCAGCCTGTATCCTCATTGACTATACGGGAACGCGCCTCTGGCGCGCTCAACACTTTTTTGGGCTGGTTTGGCTACGCCTTTATTCGGGTCGTTAAAAGCGACTACGTACCTATTCGTCTATACGAGCACGAGAGGCTCTCTTTTGCATACGAGGACGTGAAATGCGACGACGTTCTCGCGCCGTGGATACTTGATCAGGCATTCCAGGAAATCCACAACCGCATCGAGAATCATACGCTGGTTGACCTTTTCCGTTGTTATGAGCTGACTCAACTCGTCAGGGAGGTCACCCATGTCCCTGGAGATATTCTGGAGGTCGGTGTCTGGCGTGGTGGCACGGGTGTTTTACTGGCCGATGCGGCGCGGAAATGGAAACCACAGGCACATGTATGGCTGTGTGATACATTTGCGGGTGTTGTGAAAGCAACATCCCGTGACTCGCAATATACCGGTGGCGAGCATGCCGATACGTCTGAAGACATTGTCCGCACGCTCGCGTTAGCCGAGGGGCTGGATAATATCACGCTTTTGAAGGGCGTATTTCCGGACGATACAGGAGCGGAAATCAGCGCTTCCCAGATCGCATTGTGCCATATCGATGTGGATGTCTATCAATCCGCCGCGGAAATTGTGGCCTGGGTGGCGCCGCGGCTGGCCCCGGGCGCGATTATGGTGTTTGACGATTACGGTTTTTCGAGTTGCCGGGGCATAACCCAACTGGTGGATGAGCTGCGCGAAACGGGTGAGTGGATATATATCTACAATCTGAACAAACATGCGATTTTGATAAAACGGTAGAGCAATCGGGCACCAGTATTATGAAAGCGCCGGCCTCAACCCAGCGGCGCGACCGTAACCTTCAGCCCATCCAACTCCGGCGTCAGCCGGATCTGGCAGGAAAGCCGGCTGTTTTCTTTCAGCACGTCGGCCACCATGTCCAGCATTTCCGCCTCGATCGGGTTTGGGCCGCCGACAATATCGGCCCAGGCATCATCGACATAGACATGGCAGGTGGCGCAGGCGCAAGCACCTGAGCAATCGGCCAGAATACCCGCGACGCCGGCATCCTTGCCGGCCTGCATCAGCGACTGCCCTGTTTCCGCGCCGAGTGTTTTGACAGTACCATCTTCCTCGACAAACGTGACCGTCAACGCACTCATCAACCATTCCCCTCATGTGCCAGGAACTCTGCCTGGGCGCGCAGTAATTTATCCAGGTGGTTTACCGAATCCCCAGCGGAAATACCACCATCGACCGGCAGGATCGCCCCGGTGATCTGTGCCGCGCGGTCGCTCGCCAGGAACAGCGCGGCATAGGCGGCATCCTCAGGTACCCCGGCGCGCTTCAGCGGCTTGTTCTCATCCCAGATTGGCTGCAGCCGTTGCTCCAGCCGCGCCGCGGTCTCGTCTGAGACAGGGTCCGATGTCATCACCCGGATAGGTGTGCGGATATGGCCGGGGGCTAGGCAGTTGACGCGGATATTATGCCGCGCCAAATCTATGGCGAGCGATTTGGTGAGATGGATAACCGCCGCCTTCGATGCACGGTAGCTCATTAGCGCCTGCCCGGCCATGACTCCGGCGATGGAGGCATTATTGAGGATGACGCCGCCGCCATGCCTGGCCATGTGGCGCCCGGCGCGCTGCGCGCCGAGCATGGTGCCATACAGGTTCACGCCGATGACGGACTGGAAATTTTCCAGGTCGTCATCGAGGAAATAGGGGTGGCGGCCGCCGGAAATGCCGGCATTGTTGAACATGATGTCAAGCCGGCCGAATTGCGCCACGGCCCTGTCGATGGCCGCTTGCATGTCATCAGGCTTGGACACATCGGTGTGCTGGTAGATCGCGGCGGCGCCGATTTGTTGCGCCAGCGCCGAACCGGCATCGTCATTCACATCGGCAATGACCACGCACGCTCCGGCGGCGGTGAAAACCTCCACGCTGGCCCGGCCGATGCCGCTGGCGCCCCCGGTGATGATGGCGACCTTGCCGGCTAATTCCTGGCCCAATGCGTTCTCCACTTTATAGTTTGGTATAGCTGACCGGCAGATGCTCGATCGTATGCGTCGCCACGCTCTTGAGATACGGAATTTCCTCGGCTGATACTTCAAGTTTTATGTTGGCGAGGCGCTTTGCCACTTCGCGCGCGGCCACGCGGATTTCCATGCGGGCCAGAGACAGGCCGATGCATTTATGCGGCCCGCCGCCGAAGGATACATGGCGGCCGAGATTGCTGCGCTCCATGTCGAAATCGCGCGGGCAGGGGAATACCTCCGGCTGGTCATTGGCTGAAGCATACATGAGCAGAAGATGCGCGCCGGCTGGCAGGATTTTGCCCCCGAGTTCGACCTCCTTGGTGGTCATGCGCGAGAGGCCCCGCACTGGCGGTTCGACGCGCAGGAGTTCCTCTACGAAACGCGACATCGCACGGTCATCACCAGCCGACCTACCGAGCAGCCCGGCGAGTTCCGGCCTGGTGCCGAGCAGGTAGAACAGATTGGTCATTGCCGTCGCGGTCGTGTCATTGCCAGCGATCATCAGCGCGCGGACCAGAGAGACGACCTCCTTGAAGGTCAGCGTCGGCTCGTCTGCGCCGTCGATCCTGGCATGCACGAGGTCCGAGATCATATCCTCACGCGGGTGCTCCTGGCGGTCCTTGACGTGCTCGATGAGGAAGTGCTGCAATTCGCAGATTTCCCTGGCATTCTCGATCATCTTGTCACGGTCCTGCATGCGCCCGATCTGTGCCGTGACGGCCGCCGACCAGCGCTGGATTTTATCCGCGTTATATTGCGCGACGCCAAGCTGCGCGCAGATCACGCGGATTGTGATGGGCACGGAAAAAGCCTTGACGATATCGACCGGCCCGCTTGCCGGCAGCCCGCCGATGACATCCACCACGATATCCGTGATCAGCGGCTCCAGCTCGCGCACGCGATGCGCGGTGAAGGCCTTGTCCATAAGCCCACGGATACGGGTATGGTAGGGCGGATCGGACATTATGGCATCGGGGAAATAACCGCCGCCATCGCGTTCCAGTATGTCCTTGAACTCCTCGAAGAAGCCAGCCGAATATTGCGCCTCGTAGCCGTGCTTGACGGAATAGGTTATGGGGTCGCGCTGGATGGTCTGGATATCCTCGAAACGGGAGACGAGATACATGTGCAGCTTCTCGTCGTAATGCACCGGATCGGCTTCGCGCATCGCATCGTAATAGGCGTTGGGGTGTGCCGAGATATCGGGATCTACCAGCGATATTTTTGTGAGAAGCTCAGCGCTTTTTCCGGTCACCGGGCAGACGCCCGGGCTATTTGTTACGTTCATCGTTCAAACTCCCATTTTATCCGTTAGCTTGCTTCCGCGGCAGGCATGCGGTCGGCGAACATGGCTTCCGGTGTCAGGTATTTCGTCGTCGCCCAGCCGCCATCGAGGGCGATGGTCTGGCCATTAATGTAGCTACCCTCGGGCGAGGCGAGAAAAAAGATCGCGTTGGCGACATCCTCGGGCGTGCCCTCGCGGTCGAAAGGTGTCATTTCCTGGTTGATACGATTAAAGAATTTCTCGTCCCAGTAATCCCTGGTCATGGCGGTCTTGATGACGCCGGGGGCGACAAGGTTGGAGCGTATGCCCTTGGCGCCGTATTGCGCCGCCAATGTCTGTGTCAGCCCGATCAACCCGGCCTTCACCGCGCAATACACGCCGCCGTTCAACCCCCCGACAATGCCGAATGTGGAGCCGACGGTGATGATCGAGGCACCGGGCCGCATCACGCCCAAAGCCGTGCGGCAGAAGCGGAAGGGTGCCTTCAGGCTGATATCGACAACTTCGTCGAGCATCGCGTCATCGGTTTCATGCACGGGTGCCCAGCGCCCGGCCCCGGCATTATTCACCAGGCAATCCAGCCGCCCAAATTTCTGCATCGCGAGGGCCACGGCCTCCCCCGGTATGCCGGGGGAGGCGACATCGCCCGCCAAGGATACGATCTGCGTCAACGGCGCCAGCTCAGCGACAAGGCGATCCAGCTTTTCAGGACCGCGCGCGACGGCGACGATGTACCAGCCCGCATGTGCGAAGCGCCGTGCCGTGGCCTCGCCAATGCCGGCACTTGCGCCGGTTATCAGTACAACCGGCCGTTCAGTGCGGGCGCCATTGCCGGCCGCGCCATTTTCCATCCCAGGTGCCAAATTCGTTTCCGTTCCTCGTTCGGATTATGGTTCTCGCGCATAGTCGTACGCGCGGCCATTTAACCCTTGTCGGCCCCGCCGCGCCATTCGCATCAGGCGAATTCATCGGGCTTTGGCTGCCCGGATCAAGTCGCGTCTCATTTTGCGGCAACCAGTCCTGGGTACTCAGGCAAGGCGGGAGAAGCGGTCGCGCAATGCCTCGAACGCCGTGCCCGGCCCTTGCGCCAGGCGGTGCTCGATCATGGCGCGCACCACCTCGGGGGCGTGGCGCTCGGTGTCGATTTCCAGGTCGCATATGTCGTTGGCGTAGACGGCATCGTAAAACCATGGGCGCAGGCGGTCGAGCCGGTCGGTGATAATACGCACGGTGTCCGCGCCGAGAACGTCGGTAGGCAGCTTCTTGTCGTATTTGCGTTGGGCGAGGCGCTGTTGCAGCACCTCGAAAGGCGGTTTTAACGTAACCAGCAGCACGGGCAGGCCTTGCATTCGCCAGATGGCATCCTGCAGCACTGGCGGGTCGATCATCATCAGGTGATCAAGGATGATGTTGCAGCCCTGGCGCGAAGCGGCGGCGACCCATTCATGAAGGGTCGCGAAGGCCCGTATGCCTTGGGGGCCAAAGCTCCAGCGCAACGGGCCATCCGGCTCGGCTTCGTCGAGCGGATGGGCGTAGATGCCCTCCCGGCTGCGCGGACCATGATGGCCGAATTGCGCGGGCAGCGTGCCGCTCAAAAAATGGTCAATGCCATAGAGCAGCCAGAAGTCTTCGGATTCTCTGGCCAGAAGCTCGCAGGTGGTGGATTTGCCCGAGCCCGAGGTGCCGTTTACGATGATGATCTGGCCCGGCTTCAATGTCTGCTCCCCGCAGACGCACTACTCTGATGGCCCGCAGGGATGACGCCGCGGGCGATGTCGCGGAAACGGGTCAGGGCGCAGAACTCCTGGTTGTCGCCCCAATGGGTCGTGCCGTCCCATGTCCATTCGATCATCGACCAGATGACGGTATGGTCGGTATAGCCAGTGAAGATCAACCCGTCATCGAGCCGCCCGGTCGCGCTCATTCTGCGGCCGAGCTTGTCGGTGGCTTCGAACAGTATGCGGCGCGGGCCATATTTGCCGAATTCCGTCACCTTGCGCGTGCCGGAGGCGAGACTCGACATCTCGCCATCCTTGAAGATATAGCCGCCGATTACCTGCTGCTCGGTACCTTCACCCATGGCGATGGCATGGAAGGAGCTGTTCGCCGCGATTCCCCAGAAATACCCGCCGCTCGCCAGCGCCTCATAATCGCGCGGGCCGAAGGAGGTATCGCGCATCGAAAAGCAGTCGATATCGATCTCGCGGCCATCGATGCGGATCGTGCCGTTCATCCGCCCGGGCTGTTCGATGTGGAATCGCGCGGTATTCTGTTGTCCGGCATCGCCGGTCTGCAGCTCATGCACAGGTCCTATCGCCTGCCAGGTGAGGTCCATCGCGACGCCGTCCTTGTCGTAGGAGATCGCATAGCGCTTCAGCGGCTCGACCACCTTCACGGTCAGTGAGTTGCGCGCTCTCATGTTGAATTTCTCAACACCGGGCGGCAATGCCTGCAAATGCGCCCAGTTGTAGTAAAGGCAGTTCCACTGATAGGTACCTGTCGGATCCCACAGCACCGGCCCGCCATTCAGCATGCCCATGTTCGGGCGGAAATAATATTGCACGAAACCATGGATTTTTTCTTCCGGCCTGGAGATGGAGAACCAGACACTCTCATTCCAATATGGGTTGTCGCTGCGTTCATCGGCAAAGCGGTCGGCCATAGGCAGGTTGTTCATGTCCAGCTTCCTCATACTATATCCAGCCGTAACCGCATCAATGTCAGCGTCGCGATGCGCCAGGTACCGCCGGTTTTGCGGTAGGTTTCATGATAATGTCCACGCCCGATAATCGACTTCCAGCCTTGTACGGGATGTGTCGTCGTCCAGTCTATGACATCCTGCATTGCCCAGATGCCGGTCGCGTTTTGCGTGTCGAGGATCTCGATTTCATCCAGGAACCCTTGATGCACAGATACGCTATATTCCAGTGAATGCCGCAGGCTGCTGGCAAATTCATTCGCACCTTGCAGATGGATGCCGCCATCGGGCGTGAGCACTGTGACGTCCGCTGTGAACAATGCCGGTAGCAGGTCGAATTGTTTCGTATCCATAAAACGAAAATAGCGGGCTTTGAGCAGCCTTATCTCCTCGATGGCCTCCAAGCGCTCAAGCCTGTCCATAGCGTTTCCTTCAACGTCCAACTAGAATCGGACGAATGAGATGATGATTTGCGACGATATGCAGCATTTTGCCGCAGGCTGACCACGCGGTAAAGTATAATGGGCGGCCCTTCAGGCCCCGCTGCACTTCCAGTCATCCTGGCTTGCCGGTTGCGGCTGCTATGGGACCACTTCGCGTGCCGGGGCCACGCGCTGGGCCGTGTGCTGGTCGCGATATTCGCGCGGTGCGACGCCATAGCGCGTTTTGAACATACGGCTGAAATGCGCGCTGCTCTTGAAGCCGACGAGATAGGCGATCTCGCAGACCAGGTGATGCTGCATTGCAGGATCTTTCAGCCAGGCCTCGGCCATTTCAATGCGCCGCTCCCAGATGAGATGCGAGAAGGACAGGTCGTTCTTCTTGAGGATATGGCAGAGATAGCGCAGCGAGATGCCGCAGCGCTCCGCCACCATGCGGGCATTGAGGTCGGGGTTGGCGATGTGCCGGTTGATGCAGGCCTTGATGTCGGCGGTGCGTTTTTCGGCGATGGAACTGCGCGGCGCGGGAATACCGCCGAAGCGCGTGATCGACTTGCCGATGCCGGTCAGCAACGTCCGGACAAGTTGCTCGGATATATCGGCGTCGATCTGGTCATCCTCGTCGAACAACATGCTAAAAATGCGCTCGACAAGAAACAGATCGCCTTTGGACGCCGGGAATGGGCGGCCGGCTTCCAGCCCGTCGCTGATGATCGAGTGCAGCTCATGCGAGGGCACGACCACGTGCATGACCTCGAGCAGCCCGTTTTTATCCGGCGTCAGCTCCATGTTGAACGGCCGGCATGAGCGCGTGACGGCGCATTCCTGCGGGTTGATAGCATGTTTGGCACCGGGATAGGATACGGTGATGCGCCCGCGCCGGACAAACCAGAACACGGTGACGTTGGTCTTGTCCGAGCGGATATGCGCCCAGTTGCGTTTGAATACGAGGCCGGAACGCGAGGTCAGCTTGTAGATGAAATACTCGCCAGCCACGCTTTTATCGATGCGCATGTCGACATCGCGCGGCGAGAGCGGGCGCAGTTCACCTTCATAATAATCGCTGTTATTCTTGCCGCGAAATTCATGGCGCCGAAGCTCGTGATTCGCGGTCGTCATGTCAAAAGCAAGTACAGGCAACTGCCTCTCTCCTTACCGCGGGCACCTTGTTTTACCGGTGCGCCTTATGAATATGCACTTTAAGACAATCGAGGAGTGCAAACAAGCAGCATCGCGCATGATCGCCATGCCGATCCGCCGCGCGGTGCGTATGCCGGAGATTATGCCGCAATCTCGATCCAGTCATCCTCGACCCGCACCTGATACACCGGTATCGGCTGTTTGGCGGGCGGGTTCTTGGCTTTGCCAGTAGCGAGATCGAACCGCGCGCCATGGATGGGGCAGGCGATCCAGCCATTGGATATGCGGCCGCAATCGAGCGTCTCCTCGGCATGGGAGCAGATATTCGAGATCGCGAAAATCTTCCCGTTCAAATTGCAGATCAGCACTTTTTTTCCTGCTATATCAATAACCTGCCTCGTACCATGCGGCAGGTCGCTGAGCCTTGCCACGCGCGTAAAATTTTCCAGACCCACCCAAAACCCCTTAAAACTGAAGCGCCGCCGATTTGAGACCGCTATCATTTAGCGGCGGCGCGGTGAATGCCCCATCGAGCACAGGCTCTTACCCATTCATTCCATACCGGACCGTGCTCGGCTGCCCTGGTCTCGTAATGCAGCCCCACTTGCCGCAGATGGCAGCGTACCCTTGCCCTGCTTGCTGCGGGCAGCGGCGGCGCGTAGCTAAGGCGGCTTAAGGCTTGCGTTCAACCCGGCGGCAAGCGTGAAGATCCGGAGCGAGGGATGCGACAAACCAGCAAGCGGTGTCCGGCTGAAAAGCGTGTGCCACGCCCGGTAGATGCCGCGAGCCATGCGTATGGTGAGCTGGATCTGGGGCTTGCGGTCAGCATCTACTGCGCTGAGAGCGGCAGTCCGCTGCTTCCGGAAGGCGCTGCCGGGCCGCCGCCTGAGTCTGGCGCGAACGTCACGGAACATTAGAGCCGTGCCGATCAGAAACCCGGAGACGGGAGGGTCGGCGGCGCGGTCGGGAAGGGGAGCAGGAACATGTCGTTTGATCTGAACCGGAAGCTGGCAGCGCCGCGGCCGCCATTGCGTACCAGCGCCAATATCGATCCGGTGACCGCGAGCATCATCCGCGGTGCCTTTGAGACCATCTGCTTTGAGGCCGCCACGCATCTCGGCCGTGCCGCCTCCTCGCCCATCATCAATTCGTCCAACGAGCGCAACGCGGCCATCGTGGATGCGAATGGCCGCCTTGCGATGGGCGCCATCGGTACGCCGCATCTCACCTTCGTCAACCAGATGATGGTGCGTTGGGCGCTGATGAATGTAGAAGCCTATGATATCGGTCCTGGCGATGTGCTGCTCTCCAACGACCCCGAATATGGCGGCGGGCATCTGCCGGATTATTGCGTCTACGCGCCGGTCTTTGACGATGCGGGCGAGCTGATCCTGTTCCAGACTCTGCAGGCGCATCAGGGCGATACCGGCGGCAAGGATCCGGGCGGCTTCACGCTGGAAGCGACCGATATTTATACCGAGGGCGTGTCCTACCCCTGCCTGAAGCTCGTGCATCGCGGACAGAAGCGCAAGGACGTGATCCATATGCTCGAGCGTAACAATCGTTTCGCGACCTTCGGGGGCGATCTGGCGGCCATGATCGGTGGCGTGCAGCAGGCGGTGGTGAAACTGGAGACCATGATCCGTCAGCATGGTTCGGACAAGGTGAAGGCCGCCATCAACCACGCCATCAGCCATTCCGAGAAGCGCATGCGCGAGGAGGTGCTGAACTGGCCCGACGGCGTGTACGAGGCCACCGTGCTGATCGACCACGACACCGCGGGCACGCCCGATGTGAAGGTGCATGTCGCCTGCACTATTGCGGGCGACCGGCTCACGGTTGACCTCACCGGCACGGATAACCGACAGGACCTGGTTGGTGTCTGGAACACCTTTGCCAATAGCCGCTCCTATGTGATGACGCAGGTGGGGGCGGCGATCGACCCTTCCATTGACAAAAATGAAGGTTTGTTCAACGCGGTTGAGATCGTCATCCCCGAAGGCTGCATCGCTCAGCCGCCGCCGGGTAAGCCGGCCGCCCTCGGCTCGTTCCATCCTGCCTGCGAGATTACCGAGGCGGTGTGCCTGGCGCTGAGCCATGTGGTGCCGGCGCGCGCGGCACCGCAGCTTTACAAAATCGGCATGCCCAACGCGGTTATGGGCTTCGGTGCCGATGGCATGATGTGGATGGACCAGGGGGTGGATTGCCGTTCCATGGACGCCTCCGCCGTGCAGGGCATCGATGGCTGGGGCTCCTGCCCGGTAAGCCTCGGCAATCTGCTGCTCTCCGAGGCCGAGGATGCCGAGACACGCTTCCCCATTCTCAATATCAGCCGCGAGATGAAGACCGATGGCGGCGGTGCCGGGCAATGGCGCGGCGCGCCGGGCAGCCTGAACGTGAAGACCGTGCTGGCGCCGACCATGGCGGTGGCCTGGATGGTCTCGGCCATCCACCCCTTGCGCGGCATGTGCGGGGGTGATGATGCGATACCGTACACAAATCATTTTGAGGTCGGATCACCCAACGAATACAAAATCGAGCGCACCGCGCAGGCGCAACTGCCCAGCGGCGCTACCATCGCCTACCAGCATGGCGGCGGGGCCGGGTTCGGCCCGGCGATTTTGCGCGATCCTGCAGCGGTGAAGGAGGATGTTCTGGACGAGTATGTCAGCCTGGCGGCGGCACGCGACAAATATGGCGTGGTGCTGACCGGCAGTCTCGACGAGTATGATCTGGAAGTCGATATGGCGGCGACCATGGCGCTACGGGCGAAGATGCGCGGCGTGCCGGCGGCCGAATAGCGCAGCCGGGGCTGATATAATGAAAAAGGGGCGGCTTTCGGCCGCCCTTTTGAGTGGATGGCGAAAGCCGGTTGGGAGGATCAATAATATGGGTTTTCGCGTGGGTATCGATATCGGCGGCACGTTCACGGATTTCGCCTTTCTCAAAGAGTCGCGGGTCATCGTCCATAAAAACCTTAGCACACCAGAGGATCGCTCCATCGGCGTGATGGACGGGCTGACAAAACTCGCCGATCTCGAAGGGCTTTCCCTCAGCGCCTTCCTTGGCCAGTGCGACGCTATCGTACACGCCACCACCGTGGCGGATAACACGCTGATCGAGATGAACGGGGCAATGACTGGCCTGATCACCACCGAGGGGTTTCGCGACGAGATCGAATATCGCCGCGGTTTCAAAGAGGATATCTGGGATGTGCGGCTGGCTGCGCCGAAGCAGATCACGCCACGCCGCCGCCGCCTCACCGTATCCGAGCGCGTGCTTTTCAATGGTGAGGTGCATAAGCCGCTCGATGAAGATTCGGTACGTCTCGCATGCCGCAAACTACGCAAACAAGGCGTCCAATCCGTTGCGGTTTCGCTGTTATTTTCGTTCGTCAATCCGGCACATGAGAGGTGCATCGCAGAAATCATTGCCGAGGAAATGCCAGGCGTGCACATCTCGCTATCGCATCAGGTTCTGCCGCGCGGTCCGGAATTCGACCGCACCAGCACCACGGTGGTGAATGCCTATATCGCCCCGCCGGTGACTGCCTATATTGAGCGCTTGGCGGGCCGGCTGCAGGAGAACGGGTATACCCGCCAGTTGCTCGTGATGCAGGCCAATGGCGGCGTGATGACGAAAGAATATATCGATGGCGCGCCGATCCGCGTGCTGGCCTCAGGCCCGGTCGGCGGCGTGGTCGGCTCGGCGCATGTCGGGCTGGCGAAGGGCTATCCGAACCTGCTCTGCGTCGATCTTGGCGGTACCTCCTACGACATGTCGCTGGTACTGAATGGTGCGGCACCGGCCGAGGCGGGCTGGAACATGCATCATCGCTATCTTATCGGCGTGCCGATGGTGAAGGTGGAAACGCTAGGTGCTGGTGGCGGCTCGATCTGCCACGTCACGGGGGGCGCCTTGAAAGTGGGGCCGGCTTCGGCCGGATCTGTCCCCGGTCCTATCTGCTACGGCAAGGGTGGCACGCAGCCGACAATCACCGATGCGCTGGTGATGCTGGGAATTCTCTCCGCGGATGAGAATTTTGCTGGCGGCAGCTTCGGCCTTAATAGACATGGCGTTGCCGAGGCATTCCAGAAAATCGGCGATGCCATGGGCTATTCGGCGGAGGATGCCGCTTTCGATTGCTGGCGCGTGGTGAATGCCAACATGTCGCAAGGCGTACGCCGCACCACAGCGAGCCAGGGCGGCATCGACCCGAAGGAACTGGTTATGCTCGCCTATGGCGGCAACGGCCCGGCTTTTGCCGCCATTCAGGCCGATGACCTCGGTATTTCCCGCGTGCTGGTGCCAAAAGCCTCGCCCAGCTTCTCGGCACTCGGCACGCTGGTGGCCAATCCGAGCATTGACGAGGAGCGCAGTTACGCCGCCCGCACCAATGCCATCGACACCGCGCGACTGAAAGCCTTGTGGACGGAGCTGGCCGGGCGCGCGGAGAAATATTTCGCTGATGCCTCATTCTCACCCGAGGAGATCGTGGCGAACTATCAGCTCAACATGCGCTATGCGGGTCAGAATTTCGCCCTCACCTTCGAGCTTCACAATAATGGCAGGCTGCATGACCTGTCCTTTGTGGATGACAATATCGGCGCCCGCGCTTTGGCCTTGTTCAACGAGCGTCATCTGGCCGAGTATAATCATATCCGTGAGCATGAGCTGCCGGAAATCATCGGCGTGCGGCTGGCAAGCCATGTGGTGACACCCTCGCCGCTGGTCCCCATGGGGTTCGAAGCGCCGCGTACCGTTGCAGTTCCGGCCAAGACGCGCCGGGCCAATCTGGGCCAGGGATTTGCGGAAACATCAATTTATTTCGGAGCCAGTCTTATGCCTGGACATGAGGTCACCGGCCCCGGTATTATTCAGGAGGTCTTCACCACCATCGTCGTCTATCCCGGCTGGAAGGCGCGCGTGGATGATGCCGGGGATTATGAGATGACTCGGGTCCTGTAGCATGGCTGAGGAGGGGGGCTGGGTTGAAGGTGATGCCACGCATCTCCCGATCCCGGCGCACATGCGGGCGTTGCGCGAAGGTGGTACGGGGTTCCTCACCGCCGCGTTCCATGTCGGCGGCGTATTGGCCGCTGATAATGAGGTCGCCAGCATCACGCGGCTCGAGGAATGTCCCGGCGGAAGTACCGGTACCAAGGTGTTTCTCTCAGTCACCTACGCGAAGCCGCCTGGTCTCCGGCAGGGGGGCCTGCCAGAAGATCTGTTCGTAAAATTCTCGCGCGATTTCGACAACCCGATCCGTGACCGTGGGCGGGATCAGTTGGAGGCTGAAGTGCGGTTCGCCGGCATCTCGCGCCATCCCACCTTTCCCATCCGTGTGCCGCAATCTCTGTTCGGCGATTACCATCGCGCATCGGGTACCGGCTTGCTCATTACCGAGCGCATTGCTTTCGGTTCCGGCGCTATCGAGCGGCATCACGAGAAATGTCTGGATTACGAGCTGACTGACGCGCTGGCGCATTACCGCTGTGTGCTTACCGCCAATGCGTGCCTTGCCGGGGCACATAAATCTGGCCGTCTCGGCCGTGGTATTGACACGGTATTCCCCTTCGACAAGGCAAGCGCGATCGCCAGCGACCCGATCCGCTACGATGCCCGCCAGTTGCGCAATCGCATCGCCCGCATAGCCTCCTTCAGCTCTGATTTCCCCCGCCTGTTGCCGGCCAGCATAGCGGCGCCGGACTTCCTGGCCCGGCTTGCCGAGGAAATGCCGCTATTCCTGGAACGCCAGAGAGACATTAAACACTTTCTGGTCAGTGACCCTGACCTTATCGCGTTGTGCCACTGGAATGCCAATATCGACAATGCCTGGTTCTGGCGCGATGCCGGGGGGTTGCATTGCGGCTTGCTGGACTGGGGGCGTGTCGGCCAGATGAGCCTGGCCCTCGCTCTATGGGGAACACTGAGCGCCGCGGAACCTGAGATGCTGGATGCACATCTCGACACATTACTCACTCTGTTCCTGCGCACATATGCGGCGCGTGGCGGTCCCGAAATCAGGCTTGCACGGCTGCATGACCATTTGTTCCTCACCATCGCCACCATGGGCATGGCCTGGTTGCTCGACGCGCCGCCCATCATCCGCGCGCAGATCCCCGATCTCACCCCGGCGCATGACCGATTTGATATCCGCTTCAAAGCCAACGAAGCCGCGCGCACCCAGCTGCACATGCTGACCAATGTGCTGGCCCTCTGGGATACTCGCCACTTCGGCGAGAGGCTGCGCCGGCTCTGAACGGCCGGACCCGTGCTGAAACGTAATCGAAAAAAAACAATCCTGATACGTGTAGGTGATTGCTTTTATACAACCATAGAGATAGCATGGAACATATGAGCAACCTGAGGTACATGTGCGTGGGTGAAAAATCGACCTTAGACTCCAGTTGAAGTAAGCCGTATCAGGGCGTTCGGCTTAGGCGATGCCTGGCTGATCCACCGCTCCGCCAATCTTCTTGACGATAGCTTTTTGGTCCGGCCCTGAAGAAGGCGGCTCATCTGCGCGTGCCCATCGCGCGGCGTATTTGTCTCCGGCAAATTCATTTCGCGATATCTGCGCGAAATTAACCGCGTCTTAATGAATTTAGGAATCCTCCATAGTGGATGTTTTGCTTATAGTTCCAGATTCGTCGGCGAGGGCATACCAAGGGCTGGCAAAACTATATTCCGCGATCGAACCGTCGACCTGGGCGCTGTTGCTGGCTGAATCCTGCCGCGCAAAGGGCTATGGTGTTGGAATTCTCGATTGCGATGCTGAGCGGCTGACACTCGTAGAAGCCGCGAAACGTGTTGAGGCCTTGAAGCCCAGGCTTATATTATTCGTCGTCTACGGGCAAAATCCGAATTCTGGCACCACGAGCATGATCGGCGCATTGGCGCTCGCCAGTACGCTGCGCCTCGCCGCGGTGACGGCGCCCATCGCCTTTGTCGGCTCGCATGTCAGCGCCCTCCCCAGGGATGTGTTACGGCATGATTGTGCCGATATCGTGCTGCTGAACGAAGGCGTATATGCGCTGCATGATCTACTCGCCAGCAATCTCGGCAGCGATCTCGAGACCATCAAAGGCATAGGGTATAAGCGCGGCGGCCATGGCCAGGCCGGCATGGCGGAGCTCGTGCTCAACCCGCCGCAGATGGTCGTACCGCAGGCGCGGATGGACATAGACCTGCCAGGCTATGCCTGGGATTTATTGCCATATAATGAAAAGCCGCTTGATCTCTACCGCGCACATTTCTGGCACGCCGGCTTCGACCATGATAGACGAACGCCCTTCGCCGCGATCTACACTTCGCTGGGCTGCCAGTTTGCCTGCGATTTCTGTATGATCAATATCGTTAACCGCATCGATAATGGCGATGACATCAGCGCGGCCAATTCCCGCGGGATGCGCTTCTGGAGCCCCGCCTGGGTACGGCGCGAGATGCGCAAGCTGGCCGATCTCGGCGTGAAGACATTACGGATCAGCGATGAGATGTTTTTTCTTAACCGGAAATACTATGTTCCGATCCTCGAAAACGCGATCGCCGATGATTTAGGTTTCAACATGTGGACCTACTCCCGCGTTGATACAGTACGGCGCGACACGCTCGACCTGTTCAAGCGAGCCGGAGTGAACTGGCTGGCACTGGGGGTTGAGGCCGGAAATCAGTCGGTCCGCCAGGAGGTTTCCAAAGGATCATTCCGTGATGTTAACATACGTGACATCTGCCAGACGGTGCGGGATTCCGAAATCAACATCATCGCCAATTATATATTCGGCTTCCCGGATGACACGATGGAGACGATGCGGGAGACGCTGGATCTGGCGCTTGAGTTGAATACGGAAATGGCCAACATGTATCCCTGCCAGGCTTTGCCGGGCAGCCCAATGTATCATATGGCCTTGAGCAAAGGCTGGCAATTGCCCGAAACATATGAAGGCTATGCCTTTCTGTCGTATGAATGCCAGCCGCTGCCGACGAAACATCTGAGTTCGGCCGAGGTTCTAAAATTCCGCGATAATGCCTGGCAGGATTATTTTACCAATACCGCCTACCTCGAACTTCTGGAGAGAAAATTTGGCATTATCGAGCGGCGGAACGTGGAAGACATGGCGGGCATCCCCCTGAAGCGCAAGCTTCTCGGCGCATGAAGGGCGGAGCACAGCCATGATCATAACCCGTACCCCTTTTAGGATTTCATTTTTCGGTGGCGGAACGGATTATCCGGGATGGTACCGGGATCATGGTGGCGCGGTATTGTCGACCACGATCGACAAGTATTGCTACATCACCTGCCGTCGGCTGCCCCCTTTTTTCAATCACAAGCATCGCATCGTCTACTCTCGCATCGAAAACGTCCAGGAAATCGACGAGATAGAGCATCCGGCGGTGCGCGCGGTGCTTGGTTGGGCGCAGGTGAGCGAGGGACTGGAAATCCATCATGACGGTGATTTGCCGGCGCGCTCAGGCCTCGGCTCAAGCTCCTCCTTCACTGTTGGTCTACTGCACGCACTTCAAGCGCTCAACGGGCGCATGATCGATAAGGAGACCCTGGCGCGCGAGGCGATCCATGTCGAGCAGGATATAATCCATGAGAATGTCGGCTCGCAGGACCAGATTTCAGCGGCATTCGGCGGCCTCAACCGCATCAAATTTAACCATAATGGTTCGTTTGGCATCGCACCGGTCATCTTGCCGCAACACCGGCAGGAGGCGCTCAACAAGCATCTGATGCTGTGCTATACTGGCGTCTCGCGCATCGCCTCCGACATCGCAAAATCGAAAATCGATAATCTGTCGAGCCGGGAGAGCGAACTTACGTTCATGCATGGCATGGTCGACCAGGCCATCGATATTCTCCAAGGCGGTAATCATTCTCTGGATGAATTTGGGGCGCTGCTACATGAAAGCTGGCAATATAAGCGTAAATTATCGGACCGTGTCTCGACCCCGCATATCGACGGCATTTATGAGCAGGCGCGGCTGGCCGGGGCTATCGGCGGCAAGATATTGGGGGCGGGCGGTGGCGGTTTCATGCTGTTCTTCGCCCGGCCGGAGGAGCACGGCCGGATCCGCGAGCGTTTGAACGGGCTCGTTCATGTGCCATTTCAATTCGATGATACGGGCAGCCGCGTGGTCCTGTATCAGCCTAACGGATTATAGCCCGTGGATAACAACGCACGTATCTATGTCGCGGGTCATACCGGGCTCATCGGCTCGGCCCTCATCCGCGGGCTGCAAAAGCGCGGCATAACGCTGCTGGTACGCCGCCGGGCCGAGCTGGATTTGCTGGATGGCGCGATGGTCGAACGGTTTTTTAGCGCTGAGCGGCCGGATTATGTGGTTCTGGCTGCCGGCAAGGTCGGCGGCATTGTCGAGAACCGCGATTATCCGGCAGATTTCCTGCGAGAAAACCTCGCCATTCAGCTGAATGTGTTGCAGGCCGCGCACCGGGCGGGCGTTCGGAAGCTCATATTTTTCGGTTCGTCCTGCATGTATCCAAGCGAATGTCCGCAGCCCATGGCGGAAACCGCGCTGCTCACAGGCCTGCCGGAGCCCACCAGCCTGGCCTATGCCGTCTCCAAGCTGGCCGGATTGCAGATGTGCCTGGCCTATAATCAGCAATTTGGGGAACAGCGTTTCATTCCCGTTATTCCTAACAGCGTCTTCGGGCCAAACGATAATTTTGACCCTGCGCGCGGCCATGTGCTGTCCTCGCTGATCCGGCGCCTCCACGAAGCAAAAATGACAGCGGCTAGGAGGATAACATTATGGGGATCGGGCGAGCCACGGCGTGAATTCGTCTATGCTGATGACGTGGCCGACGCCTGTATCGCGCTGCTGGAACAGGACACGGCTGCGCTACATCTGCCGCTCAATATCGGTACGGGCGTGGATGTTTCTATTCGCGAACTGGCAGCAAGCATTGCCGGGATTATAGGCTATGACGGGCTGATCGAATGGGATACGAGCATGCCAGACGGCGCGCCACGCAAGTTACTGGATAGCAGCCGCATACGCAGTTCTGGCTGGGAACCGAAAACAAGTCTGCAGGCCGGACTGCACGAGACATATCAATGGTATCTGCGGAGTGCATATGTAAACGGCGCGGCGCGGCAGGAGTGCCCGGTATGAACCCCAGTGCCGAAATATTGCGGGCGAAGGCCGACTGGGTATGGCGCGAGACCCTGGCCATCCACCGGCGCGCACCGGAAACCAGGATTGCCTCATCGCTCTCGCCGATCGAGATTTTCGTGGCACTTTACTACGGCGGCGTGCTGCGCTTCGATCCCAGGGAGCCCCTGGCCGCGATGCGTGACCGGTGCATCATCAGCAAGGGGCACGGCTCCATCTGCATGTATCCCATCCTTGCCGATCTTGGGTTTTTTCCGAAGGAAGAATTGCTCCGTGTGTGCGAGAAGGGTAGCTTCCTGGGCGGCATACCGGACCCTGTCATCCCTGGCTATGAAACGCTGAACGGCTCGCTCGGACACGGTCTGGGGGTAGCGACCGGCATCGCGCTCGGTCTGAAGCGTCGTGGCAGCGCCCGCAGCGTATTCGTTATCACCGGCGATGGTGAGTTGCATGAGGGAGCGAATTGGGAAGCGATTATGTTCGCGGCGCATCATGGCCTGGATAACCTGCATGTGGTCGTCGATAACAACGAGATCAGCATGCTGGGGCATACTGCGGATATCGTTGCGCATGGCTCTTTGGTCCTGAAATTCGCCGCCTTCGGCTGGGACACAGAGGAGGTGGACGGGCACGATGTGGCGCTGGTGCAAAGCGCGCTGCTGGCGCAGAAGGAAGTGGCTGATGGGCGGCCGAAGCTGCTGGTGGCGCGTACCCTGAAAGGGCGCGGCGTGCCAGGCCTTGAGAACGCGCCGCTGGCGCATATCATGAACCCGAAACCCGCCTTGCTCGACATCCTGCTGGAGGCCCACACGTGAGCATGAAGCCCTTGGCCATGCGCGATGCGCTGCTTGAGCGCATCTGGCACGAAATGGCGACGAACCCGGACATTTTTTTCGCCAGCGCGGATTTCGGCTCTCCGGTATTGGATAAAATCCGGGCCGATTATCCCGCTCGTTTCGTGAATGTCGGTATTGCCGAACAAAATCTCATTAATATTTCAGCGGGTTTGTCGCTCGAAGGCTATACCGTATTCGCCTATGCCATCGCGCCATTCATCACTATGCGCTGCTATGAGCAGATCCGCGTCAATCTCGCTTTGCTGGCCGAGGCGCGGCAGCTCAATGTCAACCTTATTGGCGTGGGGGCGGGCTATAGCTATGTCGTCTCGGGGCCGACGCATCAATGCTATGAGGACATAACATTGATGCGCGTGCTGCCGAACATGCAGATTTTCTCGCCGGCCGACCATGTCTGCGCGGCGGCGTTACTGGAGCGTTGTGTGGTTGAAACGGGGCCAAAATATATTCGGCTTGATGCCCAGCCTCTACCGGTGATCTATACTGGCGGCGCGCCGGACATGGAGCGCGGCTTTCATGTGCATCGCCACGGCGCCAGGGTGGTTTTCGTCGCTACAGGCTACATGCTGCATACGGGGATCGCAGTGGCCGAACAGCTGCGAGAGGCTGGCGAGGTTGTGGGTATTATAGACATGTTCGATCTCGCGCGCTTCAATGCGGATGCCTTGGCAGTCGCGCTATCCGGCTATGACATAATTGTAACGATAGAAGAAGGTTTTTCTGGCCGGGGCGGGCTGGATGCGCTGCTCCGCACCTTCACGGTGCGGCACTGCCTCAAGGCCCGTATGCTGTGCATAGGCGTGGAGCCGGCCTACCGCTTCGACCTTGGCACAAGGCTTGACTTGCATGAGCTGGTCGGTATCGGGCCCGCTGCCGTGCTGCGGGCCGTAGTTGAGATGCTGGCGACGCTAGAGGCTTCGGCGGGGACCAAACGTGAAGTGGAGAGCCTATGAAATTCCCTCTCATGCGCAACAACATCCTACGTCAGGATCTTGACGCGGTGATCATGCATCTGCGGCAGGATGACCCAATTCTAACCAATGGCCCGGAAATCCGTGCCTTCGAGGCCGAATGGTCGGCCTGGCTCGGCGTCAAATACAGCGTGTTCGTGAATTCCGGTGCTTCGGCCAATCTTCTGAGCATGGCGGCGCTGAAGCTGTGCCACCCGGAAGGTGGCGAGGTGATCGTACCAGCATTGACCTGGATTTCCGACATCGCCTCGGTGCTGCAACACGGCTTCACGCCGGTTTTCGTCGATATTGACCCGCGCACGCTATCGATGGATACGACGCAGATTCTCGCAAAAATCACGACCCGCACGAGGTCGGTATTCCTTACTCATGTGCAAGGTTTTGATGGGCTGACCGATGAGCTACTCGCCGAACTGGAACGGCGTGGTGTGAAGTTGATCGAGGATGTGTGCGAATCTCACGGCGCGACGCATGCCGGGCGCCGGCTCGGCAGTTTCAGCTGGATTTCAAATTTCTCTTTCTATTACGCGCATCATATGAGCACGATCGAGGGCGGCATGATCTGCACGGATGATCCCGCATTGTATCAGCAATTGCGGATGCTGCGCTCACACGGCATGGTACGCGAGGCCAGCGATCATACGATACGCGAATCCTATGCCGCGCAATACCCCGACCTCAATTCTGATTTCATCTTCGCCTACGCAGCCTATAATGTCCGCAATACCGAGATTGGAGGCATTCTCGGCCGGAACCAGCTTAAGCGGCTGGACGAGAATGTGCTGCGCCGGACGGCGAACCTCGAACGCTTTCTCGGCCAGCTCGACTCGGCGAAGTACCGCACGGATTTCAAACTTGAGGGATCGAGCAATTATGCCTTCAACCTAATCCTGCGCGAACCGGATGAGAAACTCTTTGCGCGGCTTACGGCGGCGATGCGCGCATCCGGCATCGAGTTCCGGCGTGGCAGTGCCGGCGGCGGTAACCAGTTGCGCCAGCCCTATCTGCGCGGACTGGTGCCCGATGGCCATTATCGGGAATTTCCCCAAACCGAGCATATCCATTTCTACGGTTGCTATATCGGTAATTTCCCGGACCTGCGGGATGAGGAGATTGATGAGATATGCGCGATCCTGAATGCAGTCTCCTAGGCCATGACCTGCGCCATTATCCTCGCTGGCGGGCTTGGCACGCGTTTGCGCGCGGTTGTGCCCGACCGGCCAAAGCCCATGGCGCTGGTCAATGGGCGGCCATTTCTGGTGCATCTCATGGATTATTGGCTGGCGCAGGGGGTAAAGCGCTTCGTGCTCTCGGTCGGGTACCAGCATGACATGATCCAGCAATTTTTTGGCGCGCATTATCAGGGTGTGAAGCTCGATTACGCGATTGAGGAGACCCCGCTCGGCACGGGCGGCGGGTTGTTGCATGCGATGCATGGCGCGGGAGATGCGGCCTGCCTGGTACTCAATGGCGATAGTTTTTTTGCCGTGGAAGCGCGAAGCCTGCTCGATGCCCATGCCGGACGGCACGCAGCGTGGACCATGTCACTATTCCGCGCCGGGGAGGCCAGCCGCTATATGGGCGTGAAGCTTGGCACGGATGGGCGGATTGACAATCTAGCGACTGGGCGCGGTGAAATCGGCGATCATGCTAATGGTGGTGTCTATGTGGTCGATCCCGCGGCAATACGTGGCTGCGGCTTCCCCGCGGGCGAAAAATTATCCCTGGAAGATGAGATGCTGCCTTTGATGCACAAGCAAGGCCAGCCGCTTTACGGGCGTGAATGCGCCGGCATTTTCATCGATATCGGCGTTCCAGCCGATTACCGGCGCGCGCAGGAGATCTTGCCATGACGGCGCGTGCCTCTTCCCCCGCGGCTTCGGTGCTGCACGCGAATTTTGTACGGTCGGCCCAGGCGATGCGGGCATTGAGCGTGGATCACGTTCAGCTTGCCAATTTCGAGGCAATGGCGGCTATGTTGATCGACTGCTTCCGCCGTGGCGGACGGGTTTATATTGCTGGTAATGGCGGGTCTGCCGCTGATGCGCAGCACATGGCGGGCGAGTTCGTTAGCCGCCTCGCCCGTGACCGGGCGCCGCTACCAGCCGAGGCGCTCAATGTCGATGGCGCACTGCTGACAGCGATCGGAAATGATTATGGATTCGATCAGATTTTCGCGCGCCAGCTGCGTGGCAAGCTGACTGACCGGGACATGTTTCTCGGCTTCACCAGCTCGGGAAATTCGCCTAATATTCTCGAGGCGCTGCATGTCTGCCGCCAGCTCGGTGTACCGGGCCTGATGTTGGCCGGCCGCGGCGGTGGTGCGGCGGCCGGCCTGGCGAGCGTTTGCCTCACAGTCCCTGGCGAGACCACAAGTACGGTCCAGGAGTTGCATATGATCCTCGCGCATTCATTATGCGAGGTTGTGGAGCAAGCGCTCTTTCCGCGCCAGACGAGGCTGCTACCGCAGCAAGCAGTACCGGAATACGTGCGGTGATGCGCGCCGGAATGACGGGTTATGAGATTTGGCTAGAGGAATGATAGGTTGATGTCGTATAATATACTCGTGACCGGCGGTGCCGGATATCTCGGCTCCATCATGGTTCCCGATCTTCTCGCGGCGGGACACAAGGTAACCGTGCTCGATAATTTTCTATTCAAACAGACAAGCCTCAATCATGTCTGCTACCACCCTAAATTCTCGGTCGTTAAAGGCGATATCCGCTCCGCCGAGACGATGGCGCCGCTGCTCAAGGCGAATGATGTCATCATTCCTCTGGCCGCGCTGGTCGGCGCACCAATGTGCAATATAGACCCAATCGGGGCCGCAACAATCAATCACGACGCGATAACCATGATGCTGAAAATGCTGTCGCCGGCGCAGCGTGTGCTTATGCCGACGACGAACAGCGCCTATGGCTCGGGTGCTGAAGGAAACTTATGTTCAGAAACATCCCCACTCAACCCAATTTCAAAATATGCGATCGACAAGGTCGCGGTCGAAAAGGAGCTGATGGAACATCCTAATGCAATCAGCTTCCGTCTAGCGACCGTCTTTGGCATGTCGCCACGTATGCGCATCGACCTTCTAGTCAATGATTTCACCTATCGCGCCGTGTACGACCGCGCGGTCGTACTGTTTGAGAGCCATTTCAAGCGCAATTATATTCATGTTCGCGACGTCTCGCGCGTGTTTCAGCACGGGCTGAATAATTTCGATACTTTGAAAAGCCAAATCTATAATGTTGGATTGTCAGACGCAAATGTTTCTAAATGGGAGCTTTGCGATCGGATCAGAATACAGGTCAGGGATTTCACCTTTATCGAGGCGCAGACTGGCCGCGACCCTGACCAGCGTAACTATATCGTGTCCAACAAAAAAATCGAGGAGACCGGCTACAAACCGCAATTTTCACTGGATGCCGGGATTGCTGAATTGATCAAGGGCTTCACGATGATACGAAATTCCGTCCACGGCAATGTCTAACACAGCAGATCAGGAAGTGAACAATAAGAGACCGGCATTATTTCTGGACCGCGATGGAACCTTGAATGTCGAAAAGAATCACCTGTATCGAAGCGCCGACTGGGAGTGGATCCCCGGCGCACCGGAGGCAATCCGCCAGATCAACGCCATGGGTTGGCTGGCGATTGTCGTGACCAATCAGTCCGGCGTGGCGCGCGGCTATTACCGGGAGGCGGATGTCAACGCGCTGCACCGCCATGTCGATGGTCTGCTGGCTGCGGCTAGCGCGAAAATTGACGCCTATTATATATGCCCGCATCATCCGGATGCTGGCGCCATGGGCGACTGCGATTGCCGCAAGCCGCAGCCGGGCATGCTGCTCCGCGCCGCGCGCGAGCACCAGATCGATCTCGCCAGTTCCTTCATGATCGGTGACAAGATGACCGACGTTGAAGCAGCAAGGCGTGCCGGTGTCAGGCCGGTTCTTGTGGCGACAGGATACGGCGCAGCTGAAGCTGAGGCTCTTTCACTCGGCATCGCGCGGGCTGAGAATGTACTGGCGGCGGTTGATATGATCAGGAGGCAGTGGCATTGAGTGGCCGGCGCCTGATCTCGCTACTGCTGCCGACGCGTAAACGTCCGGAATTGGCGCGCCGGTTTCTGCGCAGTGTTTTGACGACGGCGCAATATCCTGAATCCGTCGAGATCATACTCTATGCTGATGAGGACGATGCAGAAAGTCATGATCTAGACTGCACCGGCCTCACTATCCTGCGGATCATCGGACCACGGCAGTCTATGGGTGGCTATAATACCGCCTGCCTGGCACAGGCCAGCGGAGATATCATAGCGCTGATGAATGACGACGTCGTGATTCGCACCACCGGTTGGGATGAAGCACTGCGGCAACTCGATGCCTTGGTTCCGGACAAAGTATATCTCATTTATGGCAATGATATGTTCAAGGGGAAGACGCTTTGCACGTTTCCTATCCTATCTCGTCGGACATGCGAAATATTGCGTGAGCCTTATCATCACGCCTATCGTGGCGCGTTCATCGACTATCACCTTATGGATATTTTTAAGCGCCTCGAACATAGCGGTTATCGGCGCCTGTTCTATCTGCCGGACATCGCGTTTGAGCATCTGCATTATCGCGCAGGCAAAGCGGATTTCGACGAGACATATGGGCAGCGTGGCCGGTTCGATGACGATATGATATTTGTCAGCCTGGCCCAGCTCCGCACCGCCTCTATGGCACTGCTTTCCAGCGCAATCGAGGGCACATATGACGAGAAAAATTCTGACGCATTGTCTGCATTGCCAGTCTTCACCCCCGTGCCACGGCCAACTTCACCCATCTACGCCCTATCGCTGTTCACGCGTGAATTTCTTCTCGACTGTGCACTGCCGGGGCGTTGGCGTTTTTTTTTATGGTGGTGGTTCAACGCACGTTATCTGACAAATGGTTTGCAAAATGGCATACGTCTCAACTCAAAAACCATGGCGGGGGATTGAAAAGCATATGGAAAAGCCCAGTATTCTCCGCTTTGTATCTGATGTTATGAAGCACCGCGAAATGATAATTGCGCTTTCCACGCGCGATCTGCAGAGCCGCTATGCCGGCACGCTCGGCGGTATGGTCTGGGCATTCGTCCACCCTATCGCAGCAGTTTGTATTTTCTATTTCGTTTTCGCGGTGGGCTTCCGTGCGCATGGCCCGAATAATATTCCATTTATTCTGTGGTTCGTATGCGGTCTCGCGCCGTGGTATTTCTTCAACGATACGCTGCAGATCATCACCAACGCGATAACGGCGAATGCCTATCTCGTAACAAAAACAGTATTTCCCACAGAAATACTGCCACTTGTCTACATCATATCAGGTCTTTTTCCGCATTTCGTATTTCTTGTTCTTCTGGGCATAATGATGAGTGTGTTCCATGTGCCGTTCTCCGCGGATCGCGTAATGGTGCTGTATTATCTGGGCTGTATGATCACGCTCCTGCTCGGCCTCGGGTGGCTGCTTTCGGCATTACAGGTATTCTACCGCGACATCGGCCAGGCACTAACCATCTTCCTCAACATGTGGTTCTGGATGACGCCGATCGTATGGGTACAGAATATCGTGCCGCCCGCCTATCAGGGCATTCTAGCTTCTAATCCCATCTACTACATCGTGCAGGGTTATCGCGGCATGATGATCTATAAATCACCCATATGGCCGACGCTCCACGAGACTGTGATGTTCTGGAGCCTGACCATCGGCATATTGCTCATGGGCGCTTTCGTATTCCAGCGGCTTCGGCCGGAGTTTGCCGATGTCATTTAATCAGAACACAGATGCCGGTATTGCCATTTCGGTTTCTGGCGTGTCTAAAAAGTTCAAACTATTTTCGTCAAACCAGGAGCGCGTCATTGAGGCGCTCCACCCGCTGCGCCGGCGTCTTCATCGCGAATTCTGGGCGGTTAAAAACGTCTCAATCGACATTCATCGCGGCGAGATCGTAGGCATTCTGGGGAAAAACGGCTCCGGCAAATCCACGCTATTGCAGATGATCTGCGAGGTTATGAAGCCAACAGCTGGTACGATAAAATCTGCCGGCCGCATCTCCGCGCTGCTCGAACTCGGCGCAGGCTTCAACCCGGAATTTACCGGGCGAGAAAACGTCCTGCTCAATGGCGCCATAATGGGATTTTCCCGCCAGGAGATGGTACGCCGGCTACCGGCTATCGAGACCTTTGCCGATATTGGTGATTTTTTTTACCAGCCGGTCAAGACCTATTCATCAGGCATGTTCGTGCGTGTGGCTTTCGCCGCCGCCATCCATATAGACCCAGAGATATTGGTTGTCGACGAAGCACTGAGCGTCGGCGATACAAAGTTTCAGCACCGCTGCTTTCAGCGCATCCGGGAGTTTATGGAACAGGGAAAGACCATCCTCGTCGTCTCTCATAGTACCGATACGCTATTGCGTATCTGCAGCCGCGGTATCGTTATGAATAGCGGCGCGGTTGAATTTGCGGGCCCGATTGCAGAGGCCGTGAACTACTACCAAAATCTTCTTTTCGGCGCGGTTGTTGAAAAAATCGACCAGTATGGGCCGCCTGCGGATAAGCCCGGCATAACCGATGCAGCGATTTCCGTAGAGAGTGGGGTATTGACGGGGGCATGGGATGGCCGAGATCATGTCCCGGATAAGCCGAATTATAACCCCCATGAGGTTCGTCTGGGCAACCGGGCCGCCTCTATTGTGGGCTTCGATATAATTGCGAATGGGCAGGTCAATCCGGCAGAAATACCAATGCGCGCAGAGACTGATCTGGTCATCAACATCCGCTTTGATGTAGATATTCCCTGCGCGTCGATCGGCTTCGCGATCGTCACCGTCGATGGAACTTATATTTTCGGCACTAATCTGTTCATGCTACAGTTGCCACTGATAAACGCAAAGGCCGGGGAGTATTATGCCGTGCGCTTTCGCTTTGTCTCGACGGTCGCGGGTGGAGATTATTTTCTCAACATCGGATCGAATCAGATAATAAATGGAACCGATCAATATCTGGATATCCGCCGGTCAGTAGCCCATATAAAATTTGCCTACACACCCGGAGTCACGGGATTCATCAACCTTGCACCTGAAACGCTTGTTACCTGCATGTCGAGTGCGTCTGATGAGGCAGATCCGCTCATCTTTTCCGCTGAAATCCCGGTATACTGATGCGCGAAATATTCTTTGAACTCGCCTCGTTGGAGGATTTTCTGAGGAGACTTAACCCATTATGGATAAATAATGAGTTTTCCCCGCAAATTTTAGGAGACAACGAACTGGCTCGGGAAATTTCCAGGGTGGCAACACAAAACAACATCGCACTGCACAGTGATGATCTCTTGGTTGCAAGTGGTAAAACGCCTCTTATAATTCTGACCGAGGAAAACGGTGCGGCACTACACCTTGAGCTGATGTCCTATCTGTCGATTTCTGACGTGGTCATAGTTGCCCCCGTTACCGATTGGCATTTCAGCAAGCGGCCACTTTTTCTTCTTTCAATCCCAAAATCCGGGACGCATCTTCTCTACGAGCTGGCCGGTGCTTTAGGCTTTAATCCCGGAGTCGATCTGCCGGAATTTCCGCAGGGGAAAACCTGGTACTGCGTGGAATATGAAAATTCTCACACTGAAGCATCTGATTTCTTTATTGATACGGTACGTCGTTCACCATTCGGAAATCGGCATCACAGCTTCATGCGGTCACCGGCGATCTTCATATACCGTCATCCGCTCGACATACTTGTGTCCGAGGCACATTATTATCACCTTGACGGGAAGACGGCATTCGCAGGATGGTTTGATGGGCTTGATTTTTCGTCCCGGGTTGATCGGTTATTGAATGATGGCAGAATTTTGCTTCCATTCCGAGATCGTATAAGAAAATTTCTGCCATGGCTTGAGTTTCCGAATGTCATAAATTTGTCTTTTGAAGAACTGGTCGGTGCAGCGGGAGGAGGAAGCGACACAGAGCAGCGGGATCTTATATGGTCTCTTCTGTTAAAACTACAGGTGCCGGGAAATCCGGATGATGTTTGTGCGAAACTGTTCAATTGTAATGCTGCGACCTTTCGCGCAGGGCAGATTGGGAGCTATCGAAAAGAACTTTCTTCGGAAAACATTGAAAGCTTCGCCCGGCAGAACCATGATATCCTTGTTGAGCTTGGTTTCAATGTAAATGGAGAGGCAATGTTGCCTTCGCATAGGCAGCGGCATAGAGCACAGCGGCTCTCCTATTCAAATCACGACTATCACGATAATCCGATTAAGCTAGAATCTGGATTTCTTGGATGCAACTTGGTCCGATATGCTGGAAGAATTTATGCTTTGCCAATCAATGCCGGCGCATTGCATATGGCGCAACTTTCACCAGAGTTTTTGGCGGCATTGCCCTCCGCGGCTACCCTTTGCGAATTGAAGACGCTTCTTTTAATAGGTCTTGAAGGTCTCGACCAGCGGCTGAATGCCCTGCATAAATTGGGCGATGCCCTGTCTGGCAGGGAAGCGCTGGAGGGTTTCATTCCCTTCTGGAATCATGCAAATGCTCCTTGCCTTGTAGAAGAATATAAAGGTAACAATATAGTATTCTTCAACAATAGATTTTACGGAATACGCCAGTCTTTGGGGGAGGTCGATCTCACAAAGAATCTCGATACTACATTGTCGTCCTATTCTATGGACGATGTCATGGTTGGCTATCATATCTTGGAGATAAGAGATCAGATTGACCGGATTTCTTCGCACTCCAGGCTAAAGCAGTGGATTCTACGGACGAACGGCCAAAAAGATGTCAAATATTGTCAGGACAAAGATAGCTCAGCCCAGGCGCTACAATGGCTTAGTTTCCAAAATTCCAGGGCGGTTGAGCAACTCGGAGCGCTGGAGAGCGAATTGCGCGAAGCAAGAACCGCATTTGAGAATCGGTCCGTTGCCGTAGACATTAAAGTAGTGGACATTGATCGACAGCTTTTAGAAAAAATCAGTCTGACTGATGATACGCTAATACAGCTAAGAGTGGAGTCTGAACGGAATTTTTTGAGGTTAAGTCATATTGTGGATGATTCTGTCGTTTCAAACTCAGCAAGGTTAGAGGAGGTTCTGGCCGATCAGGCGAATCGGCAGGAATGCTTTATGGTGGAGCTGAGAAAATCTATCGATTCGGCACATGAGGAAATGCAGATCACCCTCCTGTCGGTTCTAGCACAACAACAATCGGAGTTGGATCGTCAGGCTAAACTGATTGCAGCCATGAAAAATACCTGGCTGCTTCGTCTGGTGCATCATGTGCGGCACTTTATGGAACGAAAGAGATGACACAGAGACCCTTATCTGTTGCGGTTCCTTGGAGCTTAAGTCATTATATTCCCTTGAATGGTTTTCACCCACTCTATCAGTCATTATTCGACCATCGGCCCGATAATATTACGATGAGCGCTTGGGATAACACCGAGTTGTCCAATGCATTGCGTGGTGATGGTCGTTTTCGTAAAGAATTGTTGGCACATGTGATGCAGGAGCAAAATAGGTATAAATCTGAATTCGAGTCACTCCTGGCGCTAAAATATACGGATGCTTTTTTTGTACCAAACATCGCTCTGACATCTCTATTGCCTGGCGATATCGAATTTCATCATACCGCTCCGTTCCCGAGCATGATTCGTCCTTTTATATTTCATTGCGAATCATTTGCACCCATTTTTTTCCCCTTCATGCAGCAAGGTAGTGGAAATATCGATAATGTTGAGGCTTTGCGAGAACATTACGGAAAAATATTTTCAAATCCATTATGCCTGGGCATATTTTCACACATACCACATACACTTGAGGAAATAAAAAAATTCTTCGGATCCCCCGACATCAATGCGAAGCTATATCCATCCCGCATCGGCCTCACCCCACGCGCATCAAAACTGTCGGATGACGTAAAAGTAAGGCAGCTTCGAGCGCCGAGATTCTTGTTTATAAACTCGGCCAATCAAAACCCAGAAAATTTCATTCATCGCGGCGGTCATATAATTTTGCGGTTCTGGTTCAAATTCAATGCTCGATTTCCAGGTGCGAAGCTTTACCTGCGGTGTAGGCGTCCTACGGATGAAATTCTTTCCGAACTCGGCGTCGATCTCACTCATCTGCGCCGAGAAGAATCGCAGAGTATCATATGGATTCAGGATTTTATCGGAAGCAATGAGTTAGATCGCCTCATGTTCCATGTTCATTTCTTTCTCCTTCCCAGCGCGTCTCTGCATTCCGTATCAATAATGCAGGCGATGGCCAACGGCGCCGTACCAGTCGTTTCTGATACAGTCGGAACAAATCAGTATGTTACGCATGGGCACGATGGTATCGTATTGAATGGCGTTCACGCGAATAATTGGAAAGCTGATGCTGATACGAATATATTGATAGATCGCTTTCACCGAAATCTGGATCTAGAAGATAGTCTAGTACAGCAAATTGAAGAAAATATAATTCGGCTGATTGATGTGCCGCAAGAATTCAACGCAATCCGTTTGCGCGCAATGGTATCAGCCGGGACGAAATTTTCAGGTGAAGAATTCAGCCAAGACTTCTGGAACCAGGTGCGGTCTCTTTGGGATCGCTATGGATGTCAAAAATATCAATACGATAATGCCTATAAGTTGATCCCCCCTCTGGAGCATTGCCTGGTGGATACGGCGGACTGGCCGCGGATATTTGAGAGCGTACCACAGCCAATGACCAGAATTTACACTGGGCGAGGGCGTGTCACGGAATTGGCCGGCGCCTTCGTGTACTCTGCGGGAAATGCAAAAGTCGGGCTGCATGACTGGTGCGTTGCGGCTGAATACTATAAATCTGGTGCGCCCGCCCTCCGCTATGTCAATGACATAAGCGAACTGGGCGGAAAATACCTCACGGAGAGTCGGGTGCTGGCCTCCCACTCATTTGCCACGTATCTGTCTGTATTGCTGTTTCCGTACCCCCGCCTCCACCGTTTTGTAGCGCGGCTGCACAAGAAATTCCGAAAGTTTATGAACTCATATGGTATTCGGAATGAAGAAGGACATATAGACATTCAGCTTGTCGCGCAGAATATATCTGGAATGAATGTGGTCCGCGCTCAAGATCACTATTATGCGATCCCACAGGATGGCGGTGCATTTTCTGAGGAAAAAGCGAATAGCGGAGGATATCGCCTGTGTTTTAAAGCCAGTACGCTACGGCGTGTTCTAGGAAAAATCATGGAATACGAGGCGGCCCAGGGTCCTATCTCGCCACAATCCATTGTCGGAGAGGACGCGCCAATTCTGGTTGAGGAGGGGTTTTCAGGATTTAATATCATCAGATATGCGGATAAATTTTTTGCTGTTCCTCAAGGTGAAGGTACTTTCGAACATCAGCGGGCTCTTGCAGGTGGGTATAGCCATGTTCATGTCGGCATAACACTGGATGATACGAAACATGCAATTTCATCCTACGCAAGATGACCGCTTACTTTCCCGCACGCCCGTCGGTTCATCTGTGGATTTACAATCATCCTCTGAGTGGAATCAGTGATCAGATCGATTTCTTTTGCGCCATCATGCAGCAATATGGTTACAAACCGTCAGTAGGGCGCAATCCGCGGCATGACGCTCTTAATGTTGTGATAGAGAATTTTTCAGATGCCACATCGGATATTTTGAGACAATATTGCCGCGAGAGTGGTAAGCGCGTATGTGTCATAATGACCGAGCATATCGATTTTATTGACAATGAAATCTACATTCATGGTGACATGATGTGGAATCAGAATGACTATATGCATCCGGCAACACAGGTTTCCCGTATCCGGAGCCTGATGGATTGTGCACCCTATATCAGAGGTTTTTTTGTTCTGGGGGATCTTCCAGAACTTCTGAATATGGGTATGATGTTGCCCGGAATTACTGTGAGAACGCTGCCATTCCCACAGCTACCCCCCCCGTCGGATCATGCGGAATGGGCGGAGCTACCAGCGGATCTTGTTTTTACCGGCGCTGTAACACGCTTCCGCGTGGAAATTCTCGAAATCACGAGGACAAAGCTGACTGTACATAATCCGGACGGTTTTCTTTCGCGAAAGGCGCGAGATCGCTTCAGCCGCAGCGGCCGTCTGGTGTTAAATATTCCGCAGCGGACTGACTGGAAATGGCTCTCTTTGATGCGGGTGATGGCGGCGCTGCGATGTGGCCGGGCTACAGTCTCCCTGGGAACGAGGGACCGTTCCGAGATTGCGAAATGTTGCATACAGATAGATATAAAAAACCGTGATTTTCTGGCGGAATTGCAGGATATGGTGTCCCGGAGCGGGGAGTTGTTCAAAAAATCATTCGATAATTATCATGCCATGGCAGCTGATTTTCAGCTAACGCACATATTCCCTGATGATTTACTGGACTATTGGGCGATTACCGAATTGTGAGACAGCGGTTATCGGTAACAGACCCGTATATGACCAAGGTGGGCGCAAACTTGCGGTAGATGGCTCAAAGGGGTGGCAATGGTGGTCGGTCACCATAAGCGTGGATTGAAGCGTCTACACTCGGAGTTGGCGTGGCAATCCCAGCCTGAATATGCGTAATCTGGGAACAGCCCAAGAACATCTGCACGGATTTGGCTCCGATGACCTGTATGTTTTTGGGCTGATCTGGTCTACGGCAGGCCGATTTGCAACAGAGGGCAGGAGGCTATAACGAAAAAATCCCAGGAAACCTGGGCTTTCCACTGGAGCGGGCGAAGGGATTCGAACCCTCGACCCCAACCTTGGCAAGGTTGTGCTCTACCCCTGAGCTACGCCCGCTCACGGCGCGGTGGAGGCTCTTTATACAGCGGCGCCATTTATTGCAAGCGTGGACGCCGACAAAAAACCGGACTGTGAGAGCGGCGCGGCGTACTATATATGGTTTGAAAACACATACGGATTGTCACGCATGAGCACGCTCTTCAATACCACCGCCGAGGCCGTCCCCGCCGCCGACCCGGTCATGGACGTCACCCAGGCCAGCTTCATGGCCGAGGTCGTGGATGCCTCGGCCAAATTCCCGGTCCTGGTCGATTTCTGGGCAAGCTGGTGCGGCCCCTGCAAGACTCTGACCCCGATTCTTGAGAAAGTGGTACGCGCCCAAGGCGGGCGAGTCCGGCTGGCCAAGGTCGATGTCGATAAAAACCAGGAACTGGTCGCCCAGCTCGCCCGCATGGGCCTGCCGATGAAATCCGTGCCCACGGTCGTCGCCTTCTGGCAGGGGCAGATCGCCGCCGAGCCGTTTTCCGGCGCCCTGCCGGAGAGCGAGGTCAAACGTTTTGTCGAGTCGCTACTCAAGCTGGCCGGTTCCGCCCCGCCGGCGGCTGATTATATCGCCCAAGGCAAGGCGCTGATGGAAGCTGGCGAGTTTGAGCAGGCAGCCCAGTATTTCGCCGCCGCCCTGCAGGAAGACCCGGATAAGGCTGAAGGCTGGGCCGGCTTCATCCGCGCCTTGCTGGCCCTGGGCGATGAGGAGCAGGCGCTGCAGGTGCTGGGCCAGGTGCCCGCCAAGCTCGCCGAGCATGGCGAAATCTCGGGCGCCCGCGCGGCTCTCGCCCTCGCCGCCGAGGGGCGCCAGGCCCAGGGCGCGCTGGCCGGGCTGGAAACCCGCCTGGCCGCCAACCCAGATGACTTCGAGGCACGCTACGAGCTGGCCACGGCGCTGAACGCCTCCGGTGCCCGCGCCGAGGCCGCCGCCGCATTGCTGGAAATCATCCGCCGCGACCGCGCCTGGAACGAAGGCGCCGCCCGGCTGCAACTGCTGAAATTCTTTGAGGCATGGGGCATGGATGACCCCGCCACCATGGCGGCCCGGCGCAAGCTCTCGGCTTTGCTGTTCAGTTAGATGAACGCCCCGCATTTCAAGCTCGACGATCTCCCGGAGCAATTTCCGGTCTTTCCCCTGGGCGGCGCCTTGCTGCTTCCCGGCGGCCATCTGCCGCTCAACATCTTCGAGCCGCGCTACCTCGCCATGGTCGATGACGCGCTGGGGCAGGGGCGCTATTTCGGCATGGTGCAACCCGATAAGCGGCTGGCGCGCGGTGAGACCGGCCCCGGCCTGTACCGCATAGGCTGTCTCGGCCGCATCACCTCTTTCGCCGAGACCGATGACGGGCGCTATCTCATCACCCTCACTGGAATCATCCGCTTCACCATCGCCGAAGAGGTCGAGATGCAGCGCGGCTACCGTCGTGTCGCCGCCGGCCTGGCCGGTTTTGCCGCCGATCTGCGCTCCCCTGCCGGTATCCTGCCCTTCCCGCGCCAGATCCTGCTCGACAGCCTGCGCCGCTATTTCGCCACGGCCGGGGCGGAAGCCAATTGGGACGCCATTGCCGACATGGCGGATCCCGCTCTGGTCACCTCACTCTGCATGGCCTGCCCGTTCAGTACCGAGGAGAAACAGGCGCTGCTTGAAGCCCGCGATCTGACCGCCCGCGCTCAGGCGCTGCACGCGCTGCTGGAGATCGATTCGCTGGGTGATGACTCGCCCGAGCCCCAGGCCTGAAACCATGGATAATACCCAGAAACCCGACCCCCGCCTCCTGGAGATGCTGGTCTGCCCGCTCACCCGCGCGCCGCTGGTCTACGACCACGCCCGCAACGAGCTAATCTCCGTCAAGGCCGGGCTGGCCTATCCGATTCGCGACGGCATCCCCATTATGCTGGTGGACGAGGCGCGGCCGCTCGAAACGTGAGCGCCCCGCTCGGTATCCGCGTGCGGCGGCTGACCCACAGGCTGGAACTCACCTATGAAGATGGCCGCGTCATTTCCCTGCCGGCCGAGTTGCTGCGTGTGTTTCCACCGGCGTCACCCGGCCAGAGCGGATTAATCGGCGGCAAGCGGCTCGTCAGCCTGGTCGCTGCTGCGCCGGTCGGCACCTACGCGCTGCGCCTGCAATTTTCCGACGGTTTCGATAGCGGGATTTATTCCTGGGACCTCCTGGCGGAGCTGGGTCGCGAGCAAAACATAAGGTGGCGACGCTACCTGCGCCTGCTGGAGGAAGCTGGGCTGGGGCGGGATTGAGCATGGCGGAGCATCAGACTGAAACCGCGCCTACCGAGGACACCGAGCCGGCATGGAGCAATGCGCGCATGCGGCTGACCGCCGTCATCGTCGCCTCGGCGCTGTTCATGCAGAGCCTCGACTCCACCATCATCGCCACCGCTCTGCCCGCCATGGCGCGCAGTTTTCATACCGTACCGCTGCATATGAGCGTGGCACTCACCTCCTATCTCATCGCGCTCGCCGTGTTCATCCCCGCCTCCGGCTGGGTGGCGGACCGCTTCGGCGCCCGCCAGGTGTTCCGTGCCGCCATCGTGGTGTTCACCATCGGCTCGGTATTATGCGGCATCGCCCCCAGCCTGCCCGTACTGGTGGGCTCGCGCGTGCTGCAGGGCATGGGCGGCGCCATGATGGTGCCGGTCGGCCGGCTGGTGCTCATGCGCTCCATCTCGCATTCCCAAATGGTCTCGGCCATGTCCTGGCTCACCGTGCCAGCGCTGCTCGGCCCTGTCATCGGGCCGCCGCTCGGCGGCTTCATCGTCTCCTTCGCGACCTGGCGCTGGGTGTTCGACATCAACGTACCCATCGGCATCATCGGCACTATCGCCGTCAGCCTGTACATCCAGGATGTACGCGAGGAAGGCCAGGGCGGCCGGCTGGATGCCTGGGGGCTGCTACTCTCGGGCTTCGCCATGGCCCTGCTGATGATGGCGTTCGAGACCACGGGGCGGGATCTGGTGCCTGTAAGCTGGACCGCCAGTGCCTACGCCGCCGGCTTCGCCGCCTGCGCGCTGTACTGGCGGCACGCGCGGCGCCACCCGCATCCGGTCATCGACCTCACCCTCTTCGCCATTACCAACTTCGCCATCCCGGCGTTGGCGGGCTCGCTGTTCCGCATCGCCGTGGGTGCGCTGCCGTTCCTGCTGCCGCTGATGCTACAGCTTGATTTCGGCTTCACCCCCCTGGCCAGCGGGCTCGTCACCTTCACCGCCGCGGCCGGGGCGATGTTGATGAAGCCGGCGGCCCCGCCGCTGCTCGCCCGCTTCGGCTTCCGCAACGTGCTGGTCTGGAACGGTGTTTTCGCCGCCTTGGCCATGAGCCTGTGTGCCGCCTTCGAAAAGACCTGGCCCTCGATTGTCATGAACCTCATCCTCTTCGCCGGCGGCTTCCTGCGCTCTTTGCAGTTCACCGCCTTTAACGTCATCGCCTATGGCGAAATTCCACGCGCCCGCATGTCGGCGGCCACCAGCCTGTACTCCACCATCCAGCAGCTCTCCCTCACCCTGGGCATCGTGGTCGGCGCCACCACGCTCGATATCGCTTCCCGGCTGCACCACCACACCCAGGCGACCAAGGCCGATTACGCCCTGGCCTTTATCGTGGTCAGCTTCATCGCCCTGCTGGCGAGCCCATTCTGCGCCCGGCTGGACCGCCATGCCGGCGAGAGCATGAGCGGCCATCACGCGGCGGAGCCATGACAAATTGGCGGGGCCGCCGCGTTAGGCGAGTAGGCCGTTAGCTCCTATAATAGGTTTGTGAACGGCGCTGGGTGAGCCAGAGGCTGGCGATGCCGCCGAGCGGAGCAGTATAAACTTGGATAGCAACACCCCCGCCCCGGCGCCGCCGCGTCCGAAAACATCCCGCGCGGCGCGCCTCGTCGAAGGGCCGATCACCCGCACGCTCATCCTATTCTCACTGCCCATACTGGCGAGCAGTGTGCTGCAATCGTTGAATGCCTCCATCAACGCCGCCTGGATCGGCCATCTGCTCGGCGCCAACGCGCTCACCGCCAGCGCTAACGCCAACTCGCTGCTGTTCTTCCTGCTCAGCGTCAGCTTCGGGCTCAGCATGGCCGCAACCATCCTCATCGGTCAGAGCTTCGGCGCGCGCGACATGGTCATGGCCAAGCGTGTCATGGGCACCTCCTTCATGTTCTTCGGCGTTTCCTCCGTCATCATCGCGGCGGTGGGTTTCGCGGTGGCGCCGCATATCCTCAGCGCCATGGACACGCCGGCCTCCGCCGCGCCGCTCGCCGCCGCCTATCTGCGCATCATCTTCACCGCCATACCCGCGATCTTCATCTTCACCTTCCTCATGATGGCTTTGCGCGGCGCGGGGGATTCCCGCACCCCCTTCGTCTTCATGGCCATTGCGGCGGTGCTCGATGTCACCCTCAATCCGCTATTCATCCGTGGCTTCGGCCCGCTGCCCGGGCTCGGCATAGCGGGTTCGGCGCTGGCCACCACCATTGCGCAGTGGCTGGCACTGATCGCCCTGATGGGCTGGCTGTATTCGCGCAAGCACGTGCTCTGCATCATGCCCGGCGAGCAGCGCTACCTGCGGTTCGACGGCGCCATTCTGCGCAGCCTGCTCACCAAGGGCATACCCATGGGCCTGCAGGTCATCGTGGTATCATCCTCGATGATCATGATGATCAGCCTGGTCAACCGCTACGGCTCACTCACCGTCGCGGCCTATGGCGCCTGCTTCCAGCTCTGGAACTACATCCAGATGCCCGCGCTCTCGATCGGCAGCGCCGTATCCTCGATGACGGCGCAGAATATCGGGGCAGGGCGGTGGGACCGCGTCGCCCGCATCGCGACCGCGGGCGTTCTCTACAACATCGTGCTTACCCTGGCGCTTATCGCCGCCGTCACCTTCTCAGATAACGCCGCCTTCGCGCTGTTTCTGGGCCACAACCCCGCCGCCATTGCCATCGCCAAGCACATGCACGCCATCGTGTCCTGGTCTTACATATTATTCGGGATCGCCTTCGTGCTGGCGAGTGTCATGCGCGCGACCGGCGCCGTTATCGCCCCGCTCCTGATCCTGGTAATCGCCATCTGGGGCATCCGCATCCCCCTTGCCACCCTCCTGTCCCATACGGGAGTGGATGGCATTCTCTGGGGCTTCCCGGCCGGTTCCTTCGCCTCGATGGTGATGACCTTCGCCTATTACCGCTACGGCCCGTGGCGCCGGGCGCATATGCTGGCCGCTGGGGCCTGATCTATTCCAGGCGCTCCCCGGTGAGCTTGGCGGTGCCGAACATGCCCATCTTCACCTTGCCGCTGATGCTGTCGCCCTCCACCACCAGATCATATTTCAGCGTCAGTGACACCGGCTTGGTCACCTTCATCTCCCATTTCAGCCGGTTGCCCTCGATGCTTCCGGCGAAATCCTGGTTACCCTGATCACTGAGCAGCGTGCCGGTCAGCGTCGTACCCTCGGTCGCCAAACGCCCTTTCATCTCCTGCCCGCCCATCGGGCTTGCCATCACCATCTTCCACAGCCCATCCACGCGCGCGGGTGCGGCAGGCGGCGCCGGTGCAGCGACCGGCGCCGGCGCCACCTCGGTCACGACAGGTGCCACCGGCGCCGGCGCATGCGCGACAGATGTCATCGAGCGCCCCTCGATTACCTCCAGCAGCCGGGTCGGTGTCAGCGGCAATGTCAGCGGCACCTCGCCAAACGGGCTCAACGCATCGGCAATCGCGTTGAACAAGGTCGGCGGCCCGATGATTGCCCCGCCTTCACCCACGCCGCGAAACCCGCCTTCGGATTGCGACGGCGTGCTGGCATGGACATATTCGAAATCCGGCACATCCGAGATGGCCGGCAGCAGGTAATCCTTGAACGTCACGGCAATCGGATTGCCGCGCGCATCGTAGCCAGCCTCCTCCAGCAGCACCATGCCGATGGCCTGCGCCAACCCGCCCGCGATCTGCCCCTCGACCACCGCCGGGTTGATTACATTGCCGCAATCCTCGCTGGAAATCCAACGCAGAATCTTCACGAACCCGGTCTCGATATCGACCTCGACGATGCAGCCATGCGCCGCGCTGGTAAAGGTCATCGGCGGCGGGGTGTAGCGATACTGCGCCTCCAGCCCGGCTTCAAAGCCTGGTGGCAGCCGCGCCGGCTCGCCATAGGCGATCTCGGCAATCTGCCGCAAGGAGCGCGTCATCTCCGGCGAACCAGCGACATGGATCACGCCGCCCTCCAGGCTGACATCCTCGACATTGGCATTCAGCAGATGTGCTGCCAGGGTTTTGACCTTTTGCTGCAGCAGCCCCGCCGCTTTCAGCGAGGCGCCGCCGCCGATCACCCCCTGGCGGCTACCGGCGGCACCAGGGCCGAAACCGCCATGCGCGCTGTCGCCCTCGAACACCGTCACATCCTCGTAAGGCACGCCCAGCCGGTCGGCGATGACCTGCGCCATCGTCGTCTGCGTGCCATGGCCCTGGCTATGCGTGCTCATCGTCGCCGTCACCTTGCCGGTCGGCTCCACGCGCAACTGTGCCAGCTCGCCGGTCATCACCGGCATGGAGCCGGCCGAGCCGGTGGGCTCGATATAGGTGGCGATGCCCAAGCCCAGATGCCGGCCCTCCTGCCGCGCCGCCGCCTGCTCCCGGCGGAAGGCATCGATATCCAGTACCGTCAGCAGCTTTTCCAGACATTCGGCGGGGGTGATGTCCTCCAGCGGAATGCCCATCGTCGTCGCGGTCGGCTGGTCCGCCAGCGTAACCAGGTTGCGCCGCCGGATCTCGACCGGATCGATACCGAGCTGCCGCGCCGCGATATCCAGCATCGCCTCGCGGATCAGCGATTCCAGCGCCCACGGGCCGCGATACGCCGCCAGCCCAACCGTGTTGGAATACCAGCCCTGGGTATAAAAACTGTAATAAGGAATTTTATAGGCCGCCCACATGAACATGTGCACCGCGACATTAGCGTCAGCCCCTTGCGGATAGGCGCCGTTATTGCTGCTGTATTCCCCCCGCGCGGCAAGCAGTTTGCCCTGTCCGTCAAAACCCACGCGCATGGTCATTTCCTGCTCGCGCGCCTGATTGGCGGAGATCAGGTTCTCCAGCCGGTCCTCGATCCATTTCAGCGGCCGCCCCAGCAGCAGCGCCGCCGCTATCACCGCCAACTCCTCTCGCCATGGCGTGTTCTTGAGCCCGAACGAGCCGCCGACATCCTTGGCCAGCACGCGGATGCTGTATTCGGGCATGCCCAGCGCTATGGTCAGGTAGCGCGCGATCATATGCGGGCTCTGGCAGGTGATATGCACCAGCAACTCCCCGGCACCCTGCTTGCTCACCACGATGCCGCGCGTCTCCATCGGCGATTGCGAGATGCGCTGGTGAATGACGGTTCGGTTGATCAGGTGCGCCGCTCCCGCCAGCAGCGCCTCGCCATCCTCATCCTCATCGAGCCCCATGGCGGCGGACACGTTGGATTCAGTGCCGGGATGCACGAGCGCGCCATTCCGCGCATCGGCCAGGCTGACGACCGGGTCTTCCTCCTCATAATCCACAGTCACCACGCTGGCGGCATCCTCGGCGAGATAACGGTCATCGGCGACGATCAGCACCACCGGATCGCCGGCATAGGCGACGTGATCGGTCGCCAGCAGCGGAACCTCGACCTCGCTCGGGGTGAGGAAGAAGCTCAGCGGCGTGACCTTGATCTTCGCCAGATCGGCGGCGGTATAAACCGCATGCACCCCCGGCATGCCGCGCGCCACAGAGAGGTCGATGCCAGTAATTTTCCCGCGCGCGATGGGAGAGCGCACGAAGGCCACATGCAGCATGCCGGGGAACGAAATATCATCGACAAACGTGCCCCGCCCGGTCAGCAAACGCGGGTCTTCCTTGCGCGGCATACGCTGGCCGATGAAGCGTCCGGCGGCAATTGGCGTGGTCTCGTTCATGCGCGCTCTCCCGTTGCTTCACCAGCCAGGCGACGGATCGCGCGGCGAATACCCTGATAGCCGGTGCAGCGGCAGATATGGCCGGACATGGCGGCCAGCAGCGCTGCCTCGCTGGGTTTCTCCGGCACATCGGTCAGCGTCGCCAACGTGATGACCACCCCCGGCGTGCAAAAGCCGCATTGTAGTGCGAACTCATCCTGCATGGCCTGCTGCACGGGGTGCAGCGTGCCATCGGCCGCCGCCAGACCCTCAACCGTCGTCACCGTGCAGCCGTCGGCCTGCACCGCCAGCATCAGGCAGGAACGCACCGCCTGGCCATCCACCCGTACGGTACAGGCGCCGCATACGCCATGCTCGCAGCCCACATGCACGCCGGTGCAGCCGGCATCCTGGCGTAAATAGTCGCATAACGTCCGCCGCCCTTCCGCGGCCCCGCGATGGCTATGGCCGTTGAGAACCATTTCGATTTTATGCTCGCTCATCCTGCCTGCCTCACGTTCAGGGCCTCGGTCAGGGTCCGGGCAAAAATGCGCCGCCCCACCGTCCGCCGGTATTCCGCACTCGCATGGTGATCATCAAAGGGCGCCGTGTCCGCCACCGCCAGTTCGGCGAGGCCCCGGCCATCCAGCCGCGCGATATCCTGCCCGAGCAAAGCCGCCTCGGCCTGGCGTGCCCTGATAGGCGTCGGCCCCATGCCGAACCAGGCGAGTCCGGCGCGCGCTATGCGGCCATTTTCCACCACCACGGTGCCCACCAGCCCAACCAGGGCGAAATCCCCCGGCCGCTGCGCTATTTCCCGAAAGATCGTGATGCTGTCCACGGGCCAGGCGGGATAGGATATTTCCGTGAGCAGTTCATCGGGTTCCAGCACGGTGGCATAGGGGCCGAGATACATATCCTCGGCCTTGATGGTCCTGCTGCCGCGGACGGAACGCAGCGTCACCGACGCGCCCAACGCCACGGCCGCCGCCGGCATTTCGGCCGCCGGCTCACCGAGCGCGATAGAGCCGCCGATCGTGCCGCGATTGCGTGTCTGATGATGCCCGACATGGCGCGCGGCGGTTACCAGCATGGGCAGCGCGCGGGCCAGCGCCGCATCGGCGATCACCTCATTCTGCCGCGTCATGGGGCCGATCCGCGTTCCCTCCGGACCCGTCACGATGCCTTTCAGCACGGCGATGCGGTTGATATCGACCATGATGAAAGGCTGACTCATGCGCAACGCCAGGAGCGGCATCAGCGTCTGCCCACCGGCCAGCACCTGCGCCCCGCCACCGGCTTCCGCCAGCACGGCGCAGGCCTCTTCGATGGTGTCCGGCCGCACGTAATCGAAAGGTGCCGGCTTCATTGCCCGGCTCCGGCCAGCAGCCGCGCCAGCAGCGCCGGGTCCAGCATCACCACGGGTGTGGCCGCGCGGCGGCCGAGTTCCAGCCCGGCATACCCCGTCACCAGCACCAGCAGGCCGATGGCCAGCCCCATCCCGTCCGAACCAACCCCGCCAAACCCGCGCCCGGCCAAAAACCCGACAAAACCCGCCACCACCAGGGCCAGAATCCACGCTATCGGCACACCACTCGCGGGCGCCCGCGCAGGTGCCGCAGCCGTCGGCGGGCCTGCCGCCGCCTGTACCGGCGCGGCTACGGCCGCCCCGCTCACCACGCCGCCGAATTTGGTAAAAAACAGTCCAGCGAGCCGCTTCGCCGTGCTGTCGATGATCGGGCCGCCCAGCTGCGCCAGCCGCCCGCCGACCTGCGCCTCAACCTCATAGCTCAGCCGCGTGCCGCCATTATCATCGGCCAGCCGCACCTTCGCCCCGCCTTTCGCGTGTCCTACCGTGCCGCCCTGGCCCTCGCCGGTAATGGTATAGCCATTCGGCGCATCGACATCGGAAAAGCTGACCACGCCGTTGAAGCGCGCCCCGATCGGCCCGATCTTCACCTCGACCGTGGCGCGCAGCCTTCCATCCGGCTCGCGCTCCAGCGCCTGGCATCCCGGAATACATTGCCGCAGCACGGCGGGGTCGTTGAGCGCCTGCCAGACTTTTGCCCGCGGCGCGGCAATCCGTTCTTCTCCGGTCATCTGCATGTGGCACGTCCCCTTACGTTATCTCTCTGGAGTTTTGCGCCACGGTATACCATAACCGCAACCGATGGCGAATAATTCATCCCCCTCGCGATACGCTGCCCCACCGGATGCGCTCAGCCTCGCGGTGGAATGGCATGAGGCCGGGGAGGTGGTCGCCATCGCTACCGTTACCAGCACCTGGGGCAGCTCGCCATGCCCGCCCGGCAGCCGCATGGTGGTAACGAAATCCGGCCGCATCGCGGGCTCGGTCAGCGGCGGCTGCATTGAGGGCGCGGTGATCCACGCCGCCCAGGAGGTCATCGCGTCGGGCCAGCCCGTGCTGCTGGCTTTCGGCGTCACCGATGAGATGGCCTGGGAGGTCGGCCTCGCCTGCGGCGGCAAGGTGCAAATCTTCGTCGAGCCGGTTTCATGAGAATTTCCACCATCGCGGCCCTGGCCGAGGCAAAGCGGCAGCGCCACCCCGTCGCGTTGGCCAAAAACCTCATGGATGGCACGGAATTTCTGCTCCCCGCCCCGGCCGCGCCGCTGGCACTGCATGAAGCCGCCGCCGAGGCGCTGCGCCGCGACCACACCGTCACCCATGAAATTGATGGCGTGCTCTGGTTCATCGAAGCCCATAACCCGGCACCGCGCCTCATCCTGGTCGGCGCCGTGCATATCGCCCAGCATCTCACCCCGTTCGCCATCGCCGCCGGCTATGAGGTCACCATCATCGACCCGCGCGGCGCCTTCGCCACGGCGGCGCGCTTCCCCGGTATCGCTATTCTGGCCGAGTGGCCCGGCCCGGCGCTGGCGGCGCTGCGGCCCGATGCGGCGACCGCCATCGTCACCCTCACCCACGACCCCAAGCTCGACGACCCGGCGCTGGATGCCGCCTTGCACTCGGCGGCGTTCTATATCGGCGCCCTCGGCTCGCGCAAAACCCATGCCGCCCGGTTGCAGCGCCTGGCTGAACGCGGCCACGGCGCGGCGGCGCTGCACCGCATCCACGCCCCTGTCGGCCTCGCCATAGGTGCCTCGGGCCAGGCCGAAATAGCGCTTTCCATCATCGCCGAAATCATCGCCACCCGGCGCGGCAGCCCGCTCGCCACCCGCTCATGAAATTCGGCCGCCTGCCGCTGGCCCAGGCCCTGGGCGGCATCCTCGCCCACAGCCTCAGATCCGGCGGCAAAATGCTGCGCAAGGGCGCCCTCATCGACGCCGCCGCGACCCGGCTCATCGCCGCCGCCGGCCATGGCGAAATCACGGTCGCCCAGCTCGAACCGGGCGATGTGCCTGAGGGGGAAGCCGCCATCCGGCTCGGCGCCCTGTTGCTCGGCCCGCATCTGCGCCGTTCCGCCGCTATCAATGGCCGCGTGAATATATTCAGCCAGGTCGGTGGTCTGTTGCGTCTCGCCCCTGGCGTCATTGAGCGCCTCAATCGGGCAAATGAATCGGTCACCCTGGCGACCCTGCCGGATCGTGCCATGGTAGCCGAGGGCGACATGGTGGCAACGCTGAAAATCATCCCCTTCGCGGTCAGCGCCGCCGCCATGGATACCGCGCAACGCATTCTGCGTGCGCCGGCCTTCCGCCTCGAACCCTTCCAGGCCCTTACGGTGGGACTCGTGCTGACCGAATTGCCGCATGTGAAGGAGGCCACGCTGCAGGGCACCATCGCCGCCACGCAATCCCGCATCGCGGCGCGCGGCGGCACCATGCTTCCGGCCCTGCGCACGCCGCATCAGGAGGCACCGCTGACCGCGGCTATACGCCAGCTTCTGGCAGACGGTGCCGGGCTCATCCTTATCGCCGGCGCCTCGGCGGTGACCGACCGCCAGGATGTCGCGCCCCGCGCCGTCGTGGCTTCCGGCGGCACGATCACTCGTTTCGGTATGCCGGTCGACCCGGGCAATCTCATCTGTTTCGGCGAAATCGCCGGCCTGCCCGCCATCATCCTGCCCGGCTGTGCCCGCAGCCCAGCCGCCAACGGCATAGACTGGGTGCTCGACCGTATTTTTGTGGGCGAAACCATCACATCGGCTGACATCGCCGCGATGGGCGTGGGCGGCCTGCTCAAAGAAACCGATAGCCGTCCAATGCCGCGGGCCAGGGCCCGGATCACGGGCATCGGCGCGGCGCCGAGAACCCGCCCGCAAATCGCCGCCCTCGTCATGGCCGCCGGCCTGTCGCGCCGTATGGCGCCGGCCAACAAACTCCTGCTCCCCATGCCGGACGGCCGCCTGATGATCGCCCAGACCGTGGACCACGCGCTGGCCTCCGGTGCCAATCCGGTCATCGTCGTCACCGGCCATCAGGATGCCGAAATCAAAGCCGCTCTCGCCGGCAGACAGGTGCAGTTCACCCATGCCGCGGACTACGCCGCGGGCATGTCGGCATCGTTGCGCGCCGGCATCGCCGCGTTACCCGCGACAGCGAGCGCCGTCCTTGTCTGCCTGGGCGACATGCCTCTGGTGGCGCCCGAAACGCTGAACCGCATCATCACCGCCTTCGACCCCGCGGAGGGCCGCGAAATCATCATCCCTGTCCATGCTGGCAAACGCGGCAACCCTGTTCTCTGGGCCCGCCGCTTCTTTCCGGATCTGCAACAGCTCACAGGTGATTCTGGCGCCCGCCAGATCATGCATGGGCACACGAAACAAATCGCCGAATTCCCGGCCCCAGCCACCATCCTGTACGACTTCGACACTCCGGCCGGTCAGGTCCGCTCCTGAACCAAGAGACTGTTTCATAAGTCTGCTCCGGAGGCCGTCAAGCGGCGATTTTGTGCGCTCCGGTGCTCGAAAATCACCACTTGACGACTCACCAGAGCGACTTCTGAAACAGTCTCTAAGCGCCGGCTTTCTTGCCGCCGCTCATGGCCGAGGAGTTTATGGCACCGGTGAACAGACCGCTGACAAAACCCTGGTCGGTATAAAGCAGGGCGCCGGTGACGACAGCGTTCAGCGGGCTGTTGAGCAAAATCAGTGGCCAGGCCTGTTCCTCGGCGGTGGCCATGCGGTGCAGCACCGGATAGGGAAAATTATCAAGGAAGTCCTGGCCAAGCACGTCCACGGAGGCTTCCATGAAGGCGGTCTTGGTCGGGCAGGGGGCGGTGGCGTTGAGGCGGATACGCCGTTTCATGCCAAGCTCGATGGAGAATTTCTGCACCCACACCGCAAGCATTTCCTTGGATGTGGTATAGCCATCGCGCAGCTTGTCCGGGTTGGCCTCGCACCATTTACGGGCCTCACGCGGGTCGCCTATGGCCAGGAGTTCGAGGTTCTGGGCGAGGTTCTTCTGCCATGAGAGACATGCATCTGACGAGATCAGCGCGATGCCGCCGCCATCCTTCACGGCCGGCAGAACCTCCTCGATGAATTGCCGTGCGCCGACATAATTGATGAGCATGCATTTTAGCGCGCCGACGGCATGCGGCGGCACGCCCGCGCAGGGAAACAGGAAGTCGATCGGGCCGATGCCGCGTAGCGCTTGGGCCGTGGCGCTTACCTGGTCCGGGTCGGACAGATCGGCTTTATGGAAGCCGGCACAGGGGATTTTCGGATCGACGATATCAACGATATGCACGCTGGCGCCCAGCTCGCCGAGAATCCGCGCCACGGCCTCGCCCATGCCGGACGATCCGCCAGTGACGATGGCGGTCGTGCCGCGGTAGCCGAGCCCATCAAGATTGCCCATTTTTGCCTCCTTCACCCCAAGGATAGCGTGGACTATCTTTGGCGATGTTTCAACCCGTCCGTCCTTCGGGCTACACGTCGAAGGAGAGATCCTGCGGCCAGTTCTTCTCGGTCATGGCGCGCGGCATATGGATGCCGCATTCGGTCTTCTCCTGGCCGGCCCAGCGCCCCGAGCGCTTATCCTGCCCCGGTAGCGGCTTGGCCGTGCAGGTGGCGCAGCCGATCGAGGTATAGCCCTGCGCCTGGAGCGGATGGCGCGGCAGATCATGGGCGAGGAAATACGCGTCGATCTGTTCATCATCCCAATAAGCCAGCGGGTTGACGGTGATGCGGCCATCAGCCCCGGTTTCCACCGGCCGCAAATCCGCCCGTGTGCCGGACTGGCTGCGCTTGCGCCCCGTTATCCAAGCCTCGAAGCCGGTCAGCGCCTCATCCAGCGGGTTGGTCTTGCGGATGGCGCAGCACAGGTCGGTATCCTTCTCCCATAGCCGGCCATTCGGGTCGTAAGCGGCAAGCTGCGCTCCGGAAGGGCGGATGGAGCGGATATCGGTGAGCCTCAGCCGGGCGGCGAGTGCATCGCGATAGATCAGCGTCTCCGGGAACAGCTTGCCGGTTTCGAGGAAGATCACCGGCAGGCCGGGGTCGATCTGCGCCACCATATGGAGCAAAATCACGGATTCGGTGCCGAATGACGAAACCAGCGCGATCCGTCCGGCGAAATTGCGGCTTATGGCATCGGTCAGAATGGTCTGGGCATCGGGCGGGGTGACATTATCGAGCATTGGCTTGTCCTGAGGCGAATTTTTATCCATGGCGGCTAGTCGGCTTTCGGCGCTGGCAGCCAACAGCGCGCAACGGCATGATCGGCAATGCGCCGCGCCGCCTCGGCCATGGGAATCCGCTCCGCGCGCCACCCCTCCCGCAGCGCCGCGACCTCGGCCACCCGCTCCGCCCAGACCGGGGGAAACAGGTTTTCCAGCGCCCGGCGTATTACGCCAGCCAGCCCAGGTGCTGCCCCACCGGTGGAAACGGTGAGCAGCAGATCCCCCCGCCGGATTTCCGCGACGGCGTGAAAATCGCAAAATTCCGGCACATCCTCGACATTCACCAACACGCCCGCCGCCCGTGCCGCCTGTACCAAAGGCACATGCTGCGCCGCCTCCAGCCCGGCAACATAGAGCATGTGCAGGGCCGCCAGCGCCGTTTCATCCGGCGGAAAGCTCTGCGCCCCGGCCTGCGCGCCCAGTGCCGCATCCGCCGCAAAGAGCACGGGCGCGACTCCGGCCGCGCGCAGGGCGTTCAGCCGCCGCAAAGCAGGCGCACCGGCACCGGCCAGGCCGATTCGCACGGCAGAGGGGTTGAGAGCAATGGGAAGCATGATCCTCCAAGAAAGGATTTTTTCCACGGATGCAATGCAGAGGAAGAAATAAAGATTTTCTGCTTTGTTTGCCATAAGCCGCGCAATTATTTTGCGGCGTCGGGCGTTTCCCCGCCAAACCTGCCCCCTCTTATCCCTATTAAAATACTGTGGTTATTGCCCCGAACCGGCGTGACGCCGCCTTCATGTGTCGGAGACGGCAAGATCCATGCAGAACACCGTGCCGCGCGGCCCGGTAGTCTCCAGAAGCAGATCCCCGCCATGGGCGCGGATGAGATCGCGCGCGATGGCGAGGCCCAGCCCCGTGCCGCCATAGCGCCCGGAGCTGGTGAAGGGCTTGAACAGATTATCCTGCACCCGCAGCGGCAGGCCCGGCCCGTCATCGCTCACACGCAACTGCGTGAGCACACCCTCGCGCTCGGTCGCCAGCCGGATGGTTTTCGCCCCGGCCTCGGCGGCGTTCTTCATCAGGTTCACCAGCACGCGGTAAATCTGCGCCCGGTCCAGCGCCAGGACCAGATCCGTGGGCACCTCGTTGATGAAGCGTACATCCGGCGAGAGCGGCCGCACCATCGAGATCGCCTCATCGGCCAGCTCGTTCAGCTCCACCGCGCTACGGGTGATCGGTGGCGGCCCCTCGCGGGCGAAATCCACCGTGCGGGTCACGAGCTGGGAGGCGCGCTCCACGGCGGGGATCAAGGTACGGGTGGCGCGCTGCACGGTCGGGTCGTCCACGCTTTGCAGCCGGTCGGCGACGAGCAGCGCGGTTGCGAGAATGTTGCGCAGGTCATGGCTGATCTTGGCCACGGAGGTGCCCACGGCGGCGAGGCGCGCATTACGCCACAAGGCGGCGCGCATCTCATCCTGCATGATCTTGAGTTCGCGCGCGGCGGTGGAAATATCGTCATCCGGCCGCGCCGCCAACCAGGCGAGGTCCGAGGCCTCGTCCTGTTCCGGGTCTTCGCGGAAATTGATGATGCTGGTGGTGATGACGCGCATCGGCCGCACCAGGAGCCGGTCGAGCATGGCAAATACCAGCAGCCCGGTGATCAGCGCCACGATCACCGTGACCATGAAGACATGCGCGGCATCGTTGCGTAGTTCCAGGGTCAGCGGGCCGGCATCGGCGATCACCTCCACCATGGCGCCGGGCTCCAGGGGTGAGGGCGCCTGGATATCCAGAATTGGACGGCCGAACCCGGCAACCCGCAGCACGGCATGCCAGGTGCCGTAGCCGACATTCTGCGTGGCCATCTCGGCGCGGATGCGCGGTGGCAGTCGTTGCATATCCGCGCTTTGCAACACCACGGGGGCGCGGCCTGGCAACTCCAGGCTAATGCTCATCGCGCCGGCATAATCGAGCATGTTATGCTGAATATCCGGCGTTACCGGCATGCCGCTCTGCGCCACCGCATAGAGCACGAGTTGGGCGTGGTTGACGCGCTCCCATATCCAGTTGTTACGCAACTGGCCAAGGCCGGGCAGCAATACGATCAGCTCGATGCCGAGAATAACCGCCACGGTAAGCCAGAGGACACGCCCGGAGAGCGAATCGCCGAACAGCTCGAAACGCTGACGGCCAGGGCGGCGGCCAACCGGGCTCATGTCTCGCGTAAGGCAGTATCCGCCGCGGCCCGCCCGGCGGCGAACAGATCGTCGAGAAAGCCCTTCTCGGTGTTCATCTTGGAGGTGAGGGGGTGGTGCGCGAGGGCCGCATCGGCGGGGATATCCAGCAGGCTGGTATGCGGCGGCAGGAGCGAGAGCTCGGCCTCCAGCGGGGCCTGGAAGGCGATTTCATGCAGGCGGTGCACGATATCGGCGGTGGAGCTTGGCACGCCGGGCCGGCGGCGCGGCTGGGCGCGGATGAGGATGAGCCGGTCCGGAAGGGGGCTCAGCACCGGGGTGAGCGGCGGGTTGCAGCTATAGCCGCCATCCCAGTAATGCCGCCCGGCGATTTCCACGGCGGGAAACATCATCGGAATACAGGCCGAGGCGAGCAGATGCCGCACCCCGACCTCCTTGTTCGTGAACACTTTGGTCTCGCCGCTCTCTACATCGGTGGCCCCGACAAAGAGCTTGATAGCGTTGGGGTCGTTCAGCGCCGCCGGGTCGAGCAGCCCGCGCAGCACCGGCTCCAGCGGGTTGATGTCCATCGGGTTGAGCTGGCTCGGGCTGAACATGCGCAAGGCATTGGTAAAGCCGGTCATGGCCAGCTCATTGCCGAATTCCATGCCCTTGCCCCACATCCAGTCGAGCGGCGAGGCCGGCATGCCGTTGCTGAAGATATGCGCTGAGGCGACGCGCTCCCACAGCAGCGCGACAGCCGCGCGCGCCCCCGCATTGCCGCCACGCACATGGCCCTGCACCGCCATGGCGGCGATCATCGCGCCTGACGAGACGCCGGTGATGGCGGAAAATTCGAGTCCCGATTCGAGCAGCCGGTCCAGCGCCCCCCAGGTGAAGGCGCCATGCGCGCCGCCGCCCTGCAGGGCCAGGACGATCCGTGGAGGGGTTGATTTACGGGAAACCACTTTGGCCGGGGATGTTTTGGGAGAAGTTACGCGTAAAACCATAATCCCACGCTGCGCCTTGTTGCGCTGCGGGGCAAGCTTGTCAGGCCCGTGGCGGAAAATGTAGCGCCGCCGCAATACGGTTCCAGGCATTGATGGCGGCGATGGCAATGGTGAGCTGTTCGATCTCGGAGGCGGAAAATTCCGCGCCGGCCACCAGGCGGTCGGCCGTACCGAGATGCGCCCCGCCCAGCAAGGTCAGGCGTTCGCCATAGTTCAGGGCCGCCCGTTCGCGCGCATCGAACGCCTCCGCGTCGCGCCATGCCGCCAGCAGATCCAGCTTGCGCTCCGCCACGTGCAGTTGCCGGGCCAGGCCCAGGTGAAATTGCAGGCAGAAGGCGCAGCCATTGAGCTGGCTGATGCGGATTTTAACCAGTTCCACGAGCCCATGCTCTAGCCCATGCGCCGTCGCGGCGCCGCTCAACTGACGCAACGCTGCCACGGCATCTGGCTGGTGGTTGGCAAAATCATCGAACGACATTGTTTGACTCCGGCATTGTGGTCGCGCCATCTCACCATGGCACGGGCGTGTGGCCAAGCCTTCCAGGGCGGTCATCCTGGGTGTTTCATGCATTGACGCCGTGGCCATCCCCCGCCTATACCGCGCCAGCGTGCCCGGCCGGCGACGGCCCGGGCCAAAGTCTTTTGTCGTGTTATTCGTTTATTTGTGGAGTGACTGCCGTGAAACGGACCTATCAACCTTCCAAACTCGTCCGCAAGCGCCGGCATGGTTTTCGCGCCCGCATGGCAACTGTTGGCGGCCGCAAGGTGCTCGCCAACCGCCGCGCCAAGGGCCGCGCCAAACTCTCCGCCTAATTTTACACGCCCAAAGCGGGGGGCGCGCCATGCCAAGGCAGACTCTGCCCAAGCGATTCAAGCGGCGGGCCGACTTTCTCCGCCTCGCGGCGCAGGGGCGCAAGCTCGTTAAACCGGGTTTTGTCCTCCAGGCGCTGCGCCAGATGGCGGAAGCTGAAGCGCCATCCATTGCGCCCGCCCCTGTTCTGGGGTTCACCGCGACCAAAAAAATTGGCAACGCGGTCATCCGCAACCGCGCCAAGCGCCGCCTGCGTGAGGCATCGCGCCTGGTTCTGGCCGGGCGCAATGCCGCCGGCCTCGAACTCGTGTTGGTGGCGCGGCGCGAAACCGGAACCATGCCGTTCGCCACATTATGCCGCAATCTGGCGCAGGCCGTGGATGAGTTCACCGCATGAGCCCCGCCGCCTACATGCTGTCCGGTGCGGTGCGGGTGTACCAGCTCACCTTGCGGCCGCTCATCGGCGCCAATTGCCGGTTCGAACCCTCCTGCAGCGCCTATGCGCGCGAAGCGCTCCACACCCATGGCGCCACGCGCGGCAGCCTGCTGGCCGCCCGGCGCATCCTGCGCTGCCATCCTTTCAACCCGGGCGGCTACGACCCGGTTCCCGCTCACTCAGCCCCCGCTCACTCAGCTAAGGATTCCTGAATTTCATGGACCAGAAGCGCCTGCTCCTCGCCCTCCTCTTTTCCTTCGCTGTTCTGGGGGCGTTCGATTATATCGACACGCATTTCCTGCCGCACCAGCCCGCCGTGACCAGTACGGCGGCGAGCGGCCCGGCGGGTAAAACGGCGCAGGAGGAGGCCACCACCCAGCCTCTCGCCCCGACAGGCATAACGGCCGGCACGAGCCCCGCCGCCGCGAGCCCCGGCCCGCGTCTCGCCATCGCAGCCCCGTTGATGCAGGGCAGCATCGGCCTCACCGGCGCGGTGTTCGACGATATCACCTTACCCGCCTATCATGAGACCATCGACCCGAATTCCCCGCTGGTGCAGATCATGGGCCGCCGCGGCGGCCCCACCCCGACCTATGCTCAATTCGGCTGGAGCGGCCCGGCGGGTGTGAAGGTGCCCACCGACAGCACATTGTGGACCGCCTCGGGCGCCACGCTGACCCCGGCATCACCTGTCACTTTGTCCTGGGATAACGGCCAGGGCCTGACCTTCCAGCTTCTGCTCTCGGTCGATGACAAATACATGTTCACCGTCAACCAGAACGTGATCAACCACGGTACGGCGCCGGTTTCGCTGTTCCCCTGGTCCCGGGTGGTGCGCGACTACAAGCCTGTGGAGCAGACAAGCTGGGTGCTGTTCGATGGCCCGCTCGGCGTATTCGACGGCACGCTGCAGCAGGAATCCTACAAGGCACTCAAGAACGACAAAGTCTGGCCGTCAGACGGCACCACCGCGACCAAGGGGCAAGGTGGCTGGGCCGGGATCACCACTAAATACTGGCTGGCCGCCGTGGCGCCCGATTCCGGTGCCGCCATGAATGCCAGCATGAGCTACGGCACGGTTAAGGATGGCGATGGCGGTGCCTATCAGACCAGTTTCATCACCAGCAATGCCATCATCGCGCCGCCCGGCGGCCAGGCCGGCTTCACCAGCCATCTGTTCACCGGCGCCAAGGTGGTGCGCATTCTGGATGCTTACCAGTCCGAATACCACATCACCAACCTCTACAAGGCAGTGGATTTCGGCCATCTCTATATCCTCACCAAGCCGATCTTCTTCGCGCTCGACTACCTGAACGGGCTGACCGGCAATTTCGGCCTGGCCATCCTTATCTTCACGGTCGGCGTCAAACTGCTGTTCTTCCCGCTGGCCAGCTATTCCTACCGTTCGATGGCGCGTATGAAGAACGTGCAGCCGAAGATCAAGGCGCTGAAGGACCAGTACAAGGACGACCAGACCGGACTGCAGCAGGCCACCATGGCGCTGTACAAAGCGGAAAAGATCAATCCCGCCTCCGGCTGCCTGCCGATGCTGGTGCAGATTCCTGTGTTTTTCTCGCTCTACAAGGTCATCTTCATCACCATCGAGATGCGCCAGGCGCCGTTCTATGGCTGGATCCATGATCTTTCCGCGCCGGACCCGACCAATTTGTTCACTTTGTTCGGCCTTGTGCCCTGGGACCCGGCCACCATCAACCCGCTCCTGCATGTCGGGCTGTTGCCGATCATCATGGGCGCCACCATGTTCCTGCAGCAGCGCCTCAACCCGCCGGCGGCCGATCCGGCCCAGGCGCGCATGTTCCAGTTCATGCCGCTGCTCTTCACCTTCATGCTGGCGCGCTCGCCTGCCGGGCTGGTATTGTACTGGGCCTGGAACAACCTTTTATCCGTGGGGCAACAATGGCTGATCATGCGCCGGGCGATGCCGAAGAAGACGCTTCCGGCCAAGGCCTGAATTTCCGGCCCGAAGGTCCAACGCCGGAGGCGCTGGAGGCGGGACGGAAACTCTTCGCCGGCGCTTGCGAATTTTTCTACGCCGCGCAGACCCTGGAAGGCCTCCCGGAGCCGCGCGGCGCCGAGATCGCCTTTGCCGGGCGTTCCAATGTCGGCAAATCCTCGCTGTTGAACGCGCTTACCGGGCGCCGCGCGCTGGCGCGCGTCTCGCACCAGCCTGGCCGCACGCGGCAACTCAACTTCTTCCAATGTGAGGCGGCCCCTCTGGTGTTGGTGGACATGCCCGGCTACGGCTATGCCGAGGCGCCGCAATCCATCAAGCGCGACTGGCAGGGGCTGATGCTGGATTATCTGCGCGGCCGGCCGAATCTGCGCCGCGTATTCCTGCTGCTCGATGCCAGGGTGGAGATTAAAACCTCCGACGAGACGGTGATGGAGCTGCTCGACCAGTCCGCTGTCACTTACCAGCTCGTCCTTACCAAGGCCGATGACGTGAAGCCCGCCGCCTTGCAGCGCAAATACGAGAGCGTTCTGGCTTTGACCGCCAAACACCCGGCGGCATTTCCCGAGGTGATCACGACCTCCAGCCAGAAGGGGACTGGCGTTGAGATGCTGCGCGCGACGATTTCCGGATTGATCTAGGGCTGCCCCCGTGCCGGGGACGGTTCACTTCCCGGCACTTTCATGGCAATGACCGGCCATGAGCACCGATACCCATAAATCCGCCGCGCATGAGGCGCATATCGTCGCCAAGGCGCTTCCGTTTCTGCGCCGCTATGCCGGGGCCACCATCGTGGTCAAATATGGCGGGCACGCCATGGGTGGTGCCCTGGCCAACGAGTTCGGCCGCGACATCGCCCTGCTGAAACAGGTCGGTATCAACCCCGTCATCGTGCATGGCGGTGGCCCGCAGATTAACGCTATGCTGAAACGGCTTGATATTAAAAGCAAATTTGTCGATGGCCTGCGCGTGACCGATGATGCCATGGTCGAGGTCGTGGAAATGGTCCTGGCCGGGTCTGTCAACAAGCAGGTGGCCGGGTTGATCAACAAGGCTGGCGCCTTAGCCGTTGGTATTTCAGGAAAAGATGGCGGGCTGATCCGCGCCCGCAAGCTCCGCCGCCTGGTGAAGGACCCGGGTTCCAATATCGAGCATGTACTCGATCTTGGCCATGTCGGTGAGCCCGCCTTTATCGACACGCGGGTCATCCACGCCCTCACTGGCGCCGGGCTGATCCCGGTTATCGCCCCGGTCGGGACTGGCGAGGAGGGTGAGACCTATAATATAAATGCCGATACTGCGGCCGGTGCCATAGCCGGCGCACTCAACGCCCAGCGCCTGCTGATGCTGACCGACGTGCCGGGCGTGCTGAATAAAAACAAGCAGCTCCTCCCGGATCTTTCCATGGCCCAGGTGCACGAGTTGATCGCCGATGGCACCATATCTGGCGGCATGATCCCCAAAGTGGAAACCTGCATGGAGGCCGTGACGCTCGGCGTGCGTGGCGCCACCATTCTCGATGGCACCGTACCGCATGCTTTGTTGCTGGAGCTGTTCACCGAAGGCGGCATCGGCACCATGATTCACAAGTAACTGACTATCCAGCAATTGCGAGAACGATGCCGATGGCCGAAGTGATAATCTATTTCAACCCCAAATGCGGCACGGCACGCAACACGCTGGCTCTCATCCGGGATGCCGGTATCGAGCCGCAAATCATTGATTATATGAAAAACCCGCTGAGTCGTGGGCAGCTTGCGGCACTTGCCAAAAGAGCCGGCGGGGCGGCCGCGCTGCTGCGCGAGAAGGAGCCGCTGGCCGCCGAGATGGGATTGAAAGGTGCTGCCGAGGAGGTCATTCTCGATGCCATCGCGACGCATCCCATCCTGTTCAACCGCCCCGTGGTGGTGACGCCCAAGGGCGTCAAAGCCTGCCGTCCGGCGGAGCTGGTCAAAGAGCTGCTGTAGTCTTTCCGGCGCGGATCACGCAGCCATGGCGCGGTGCAGCGCGGCGCTGGTCCAGGCAACCGGCACGGCGCGGGCGGGTTGAGGCATGTCCCATGCCTGCCCGATGGCGCCGGTTTGGCGAGCAGTGGTGAACAAGACCGCCACCTGCGCCGCGCAGACGAAAAACAAGCACAGGCAGCCGAACATCGAAGCCAGGCCGGTTATAAGCGTGATATCAGACATGTTTTGCTCCTTTCGGGGGCGTTTTCTGTGTGGACTAGAACAGACTCATCTGCACCGTGGCGGCCTGGGTGCGGGGGATGGTGAACTGGCTGAAATCGAGCATGCCGGCACCGCCCGTGAGGCCGAATTGCTTCACCGCGCGGTCGAAGCGCTTCTGCAGCATGTCCGCATAGGGGCCGGCGCCGCTCATGCGGCCGTGAAAATCCGGATCGTTGAGGCGCCCGCCGCGGCTTTGCCGGATCAGGCTGAGCACGTGGGAGGCACGCTCGGGCATATGCTTCTGCAGCCAGTCGGAAAACAGTGCGCCCAGCTCATGCGGCAGGCGGAGCAGCACGGTATGCGCGCTTTGCGCTCCGGCCTGGGCGGCTGATTCCAGGATGTTTTCCAGTTCGGCATCGTTCACGCCGGGGATCATCGGGGAGGCCATAACCCCAACCGGGATGCCGGCCTCTCGCAGTTCACGCATCGCAGCTAGGCGGCGGGCAGGGGAAGCAGCGCGGGGTTCCATGGCGCGCGCGAGAACGGGGTCGAGCGTGGTGATGGAAATATGCACTTTCGCCAGGTTCTTAGCCGCCATACGGTGCAGGATATCGGCATCGCGCAGCACACCGGCGGATTTGGTGATGATGCCGACCGGGTTGCCGAAGCGCTCCAGCACCTCGAGCACGGCGCGGGTGATGGACAGGGTACGCTCGACCGGCTGATACGGGTCTGTATTGCTGCCGAGCACGATCACGTCGGGCTTGTAGCTGGATTTCGACAGCTCTTTTTCCAGTAGTTTCGCGGCTTCCGGCTTGAAGATGAGCTTGGTTTCGAAATCGAGCCCGGCGGAAAAGCCCAGATAGGCATGGCTGGGACGGGCGAAGCAATAGATGCAGCCATGCTCGCATCCCCGGTAAGGGTTCACGCTTTGTGCAAAAGAGATGTCCGGGCTATCATTACGGGTAATAATCGTGCGAGTCGCATCGCGGATCAGCGTGGTCTGCGGGGGGCGCGCCTTATCCTCGGGAAAATCCCAGCCATCATCAAAGGCTTCCAACCTTTCCGCCGCGAAGCGATGGGGTGGATTGGCGGCCGTGCCGCGCCCTTTAATGGCACCGGGGGGGACACCACTCTTGACTTTCAGCCGTGTTGAGATGTTCATGTTCATGTTCCGTTCTGACCTTGATTAAGGTCATTCCGGGTTCTTATGTCAAGAACAAAATAAGAACAAATAAAACTTTCTGGTGGCTTTTGGCGGCCGCACGGTTTTTATTTTGCGTGGCTTTATTTAAGGTGTTCGTTCAACCGCGGCATCAGCTCGACGAGGTTGCACGGCTTATGCCGCGAATCGAGCTGGAATTTGAGAATTTCGTCCCAGCCATCTTTCACTGCACCAGTCGAGCCCGGCAGCGCGAACAGGTACGTGCCGCCGGCCACGCCGCCCAGCGCGCGGGACTGCATGGTTGAGGTGCCGATCTTGTTGTAGGAGATAGCGCGGAACAGCTCCCCGAACCCCTCGATTTCCTTATCGATCACGCGCTTGAAGGCTTCCGGGGTGACATCCCGGCCGGTGACGCCGGTGCCGCCGGTGGTGATGATCACGTCGATATCATGAGCCGAAATCCAGGCATCCAGATGCGCCACGATGTCGCTGACCTCATCGAGCAGGACGGCGCGGGCGACCAGAACATGCCCCGCTTCGGTAACGCGGGCGGCCAGCGTGTCGCCTGATATGTCATCGGCAAGCTGGCGGGTGTCGGAGATTGTGGCGATGGCAATGCGGACAGGGATGAAGCGGACGGATTCGTCGATCTGATCGGTGCTGGACATCCGCCCTACTTAATTCGCGCTGGCGACAGTATCAATGGTGCCCAGCGTGGGGAAATTGCCTTGCGCCAACTGGTCGAGGCTGGCGGGCTGCATGCCGATCTCCTCAGAATAGAGCCAGCTATCGGCCATCACCTGGCGGACGAACCGGCGCGTTTCGGCATTGGGAATGGTCTCAATGAAGAGCAGGGGGTCGGAACTGTCCTGTAGCTGCGCGATCCAGCCGGCAGCGGCGTTGGGGCCGGCATTATAACTGGCGAGCACGGCGAGCAGATTGTTGTCGATGCCCGGTTGCCGGGCGAGGTAGGTGAGATAGGCCTGACCGTAAGCGAGATTGGCCGAAGGGTCGGAAAGCGGGCCCGAGATGCCGGCATGGCGGTGCATCACCTCTGCCGTGCTCGGCATCAGCTGCATCAGCCCGCGCGCGCCGCAGCGCGACACCGCATTGGCGTTGAAACCCGATTCGGTGCGGGCCAGCGCATAGATGAGGGCGGGATCGACGGTGAAGCCGCCGGTGGGGTGCATGGCGGGCAAAGGCAGCCGCGCCCCGGCAATCTCGTCGACCGGCGAGGGCAGGGTGTTGGCCAGAGCGATGGCGACATCGGCGAGGCCCGCCTGGGCGGCGACGGCCAGCACGGCATGAGCAAGGTCGGGGCTGGCCTGCATCTGCGGCCACAGGGCGCGCAGATTATCGGCGGCATCGCCGGTCAGGCCGATCTGCATCTGCTCGAAGGCGAGATGGCCCTGCGGCGTGGCGTCGACGGCGGTGATATCGGCTTCCGTCAGCGGCCCGGCGAGGCCGCTATCGCCAAAGCCCTGGCCGAGCAGGCGCCCAGCCAGCATGCCGTAGAACGTCTCCGGCTGGGCAGCGGCCTGTTGCAGCCATTGCAGATATTGCGTGGGCTGCTGCGAGCGCAGGGCGGCGCGGGCAGTCCAGAACTGGCTGGCGGCGCGGTCATCAGCGGAAATACCGGCAAGCTTGGTGGAAAAGGCGAAATCCTGGCCGGCCGTGACGATATCGCCTTGCTCCCAGGCGGCGAGGCCGGCTGCGAACTGACGGTGCCAGGCGGCGCCGTCAGGCGCGGAGACGGGATGGGCGGCGGCGCTGGGCACCAGGGTCTGTTCAGGCAGCAATGCCACATGCGGGGCGGGCGGAAGCTCATCGCGGGCCAGCTTGTGCTGCATCAGCTGATAGATCGCCGGGGCTTCGGGCTCGGCGGCATAATGCGCCCACCAGGCGGTCAGCTCGGCTGGCTTCGTGATGTAACTGGGGCTCAGATAAAGCCTCGCCAGGATAGCACCCATGGCGGAAGGGTCGCTCAAACGCGTGGCCATGCTGGCGGCCTGGGTATACGCGCCCTGAGCCTGCAGTTCCATTATGCGCTGGTAGATGGCGACATCAGACGGCGAGAGCGGCTGCGGCAGCATGATTTCGACATTGCCGGCCGGTGCGTTGCGCGGCACGGCATAGGCCACACTATCCCCGTTCAAGGCGCTAAGCGGCGCTGTTGGGGGGGTAGCCGTTCCCTGCCCTTGTCCCAGATCCGGGGACTTCGCGAATGCGCTGGTGGGAACCACCAGGGCGCAAGCGAAAATGGACATCGTGGCGATCATGGTGGTGATCATTGCCGTACGATTCACATTCAGGCGGGAGAGCGTTTGAGAGGCTCCTCGCATGGGCAAACCCGTACAACAGCATCTGGGTGAGATGCAAGAGCTGTGGGTGAGATGATTCTCTCTTATTGAGACGATTTGAGCCTATTCAGGGTGTTAAGGCCCGGTTCTCATATCACGTTTTCGTGATAATCGCCGGACTCAAGCCATTCCCGCAGCAGCAGAAGGTCCTGCCAAGACTCTGGCTTTGCTGTGGGGGTGCGCAATAAATACGCGGGGTGGTAGCTCGGCAGGCAGAATAATGGCGAGTCGAGATCCTGGATCGTGGCCGGGCGCCAGGCGCCGCGCAGCCGCCTTATGCCCTGGTTTCCAGCCTCCGGGAGCAGCGCCCTGGTGGCGATGGCGCCAAGCGTGACCAGCCGTTGTGGGCGGATGAGAGCGATATGGCGGTGCAGGAAGGGCAGGCAGAGGGCGATTTCTGACTCGGACGGGGCGCGGTTGCCCGGCGGACGCCAGGGTACGGTATTGATGATGCGAACCCGGCGCCGGTCCAGCCCGATACTGCCCAGCATGCGGTCGAGCAACTGCCCGGCGGCGCCGATAAAGGGCCGGCCGGCGCGGTCCTCCTCCGCCCCCGGAGCCTCGCCGATAATGACGAGCCGGGCATCCTCGGGACCTTCGGCGAAGACGAGCTGTGTCGCGGTGTCGCGCAGGGCGCAGCCGGTAAAGCCGTCCAGCGCGGCTTTCAGTTCGTCCAGGCTGTGGCAGGCGGCGGCGGCGCGCGCGGCTTCTGCTGGGCCGCCGGGGAGTGCGGCTGGTCTCGGCGACGGGCGGGCAGGTGGCGTTGCGGGGGAGAGGGTTGCCGGGGGAATGGCGGGTGTGGCGCCACGACGGTCCTGTGGCGCGTCGAGCAGCGCCTCGTCGGCCCCCCATTCATATTGTAGGCGCAAAGCCGCCAAAACATCCATGCCGTCTCTATAACGCCTCCTCTGGCCGGACCAAAATCGGCCAATGCCGGAGGCCGTTGAGACTTCCGCGAAAGGCAACGCAGCGGCGCGGCGCCGCGCCCAGTACCGGCTGGTATTCCCCCCAGGCAAGATATTGAATAAAGCAGGGTGGCAATTCAGAAGGGAGCCTTGAATGTCAGAGGAACTGTCGCCGCGCGAGACGCCGCGCGAAGCCATGGAATTCGATGTGCTGGTGATCGGCGCCGGGCCTGCCGGGCTGTCGGCCGCCATCAAGCTCAAACAGGTCAACCCGGACCTTTCTGTCTGCGTCGTGGAAAAAGGCTCCGAGGTCGGCGCCCACACGCTGTCGGGCGCGGTGATCGAGACGCGGGCGCTGAAAGAGCTGTTCCCCGAGATCGATGTCGGGATGATCCCGCTCGCCACGCCGGTGACCGAGGACAAATTCATGTTCCTCACGGAAACCAGGGCCTTCACCTCGCCGATCTGCCCGCCGACGATGAATAATCACGGCAACTACATCGTCTCGCTTGGCAATGTAGTGCGCTGGCTCGGCCAGCAGGCCGAGGAGCTGGGGGTGGAAATCTATCCCGGATTCGCCGCCGCGGAACTACTGATCGAGGAGGGGCGCGTGGTCGGCGTTGCCACCGGCGATATGGGTATCGGCAAGGATGGCGAGCCCACGGATAATTACCAGCGCGGCATGGAATTGCGTGCCACTTATACAGTGTTCGCGGAAGGCTGCCGCGGCTCGCTCTCGAAACAACTCGAAAAACAGTATGACTTGCGCAAGGACGTCGATCCGCAAACCTACGCCATCGGCATTAAGGAATTATGGGAGGTCAGGCCAGAACAGTTCAAAAAGGGGTTGGCGGTGCATAGCATCGGGTGGCCGCTGAAGAGCGACACCTATGGGGGCGCGGCGATCTATCATTTCGGTGAGAATCTGGTCGCCTTTATATTCGCAGTCGGGCTTGATTACACCAATCCCTATCTGTCTCCTTTCCAGGAGATGCAGCGCTACAAGACGCATCCGGCCATCGCGCCGATGTTCGAGGGGGGGAAGCGGATATCCTACGGCGCCCGCGCACTGAACGAGGGGGGCTACCAATCCCTGCCGAAACTGACCTTCCCGGGCGGCGTGCTTATCGGTTGCGCGGCCGGAACGCTCAACGTGGCGAAAATTAAAGGTACGCATACCGCGATGAAATCCGCCATGGTCGCGGCCGAGGCCATTGCCGAGGCGTTGGCCGGCGAGAAGCCCGCCGAGGTGACCGCCTATTCCGAAAAGCTTAAAGCCAGCTGGGTCTATCCGGAGCTGCATGAAGTCCGCAACGTCCGTCCGGGCTTCGCCAAATGGGGTTTCTGGGGTGGGTCAATAAATGCCGGTATCGAAATGATACTGCGCGGCAAGACGCCCTGGACGCTACACAACCACCATGCCGATAATGCCATGCTCAAGAAGGCCAAGGACTCTACCGCCATCACTTATCCCAAGCCCGATGGCAAACTCACCTTCGATCGCCTTTCCTCGGTCTTCCTCTCCAACACCAACCATGAGGACAACCAGCCGCCGCACCTCACGCTCCTCAACCCGGCCGTGGCGATCAACGTGAACTATAACGAATATGCCAGCCCCGAGACGCGCTATTGTCCGGCCGGAGTGTACGAAATTGTCGGCGAGGAGGCCGGTACGCCGCGCCTGCAGATCAACGCGCAGAACTGCGTCCATTGCAAAACCTGCGACATCAAGGACCCTACCCAGAACATCAACTGGGTGGTGCCGGAAGGCGCGGGCGGCCCGAACTATCCGGGTGGCATGTGACCATACGCATCGGCATAGCCGGGATTACCGGCCGTATGGGGATTTACCTGGCCGAGGAGGCCGCCGCCGCGGCCACCCTGGCCGGGGGTACCAGCCGGTCGCGCCCTGCAATGGCGGGCCACGCGCCGCATTTCGCCGATATCACGGCCCTGGCTCGCGAATCGGATGTGGTGATCGACTTTACCCATGCCAGCACTGTTACCGCCCATGCCGAGGCCCTGGCGGCGACGGAAACCCCATGGGTGCTAGGCACCACCGGCTATGGCGCCGAGGAAGAGGCCGCCATCGCGGCGGCGGCGAAAATCATCCCCATCATTTCCTCGCCGAATTTCTGCACCGGGATCAACCTGCTGCTGCTGCTGGCGGAAAAGCTCGGCGCGGCGCTGGATGGTACGCAATACGATGCCGAGATATTGGAAATGCACCATCGCCAGAAACTTGATGCTCCCTCGGGCACGGCTTTGGCGTTGGGCCGCGCCGTGGCCGCCGGGCGGGGGGTCGCACTTGCGGATGTGATCGTCTCGGGCCGTGATGGCCATACCGAACCGCGCCGCGACGGCGATATCGGTTTCGCCGCCTTGCGCGGCGGGCAGATCGTCGGTGAGCATGAGGTGCGCTTCACGGCGGGGGACGAGCAGATCATCATCGCGCACCGCGCCTTTGACCGCCGGGTGTTCGCCTCCGGTGCCGTGCGCGCGGCACTCTGGCTGCATCCGCAGCCCGCCGGGCTTTATACCATGCGGGATTTTCTTCACCTGTAATTTCACCTTTAATTCCCTGGGTTTTTCCAGGCTATTGACCGGCGCCCAAGGATACGCCATCCGGGCCGCCGGAACTTTTGGGGTTTTGCCATGCGCGATCGCGGAGAATTTCTGTTCACGTCGGAATCGGTCTCGGAGGGACATCCGGACAAGGTGGCCGACCGTATCTCGGATACGGTCGTCGATGCCTATCTGGCCGCCGACCCGTATGCGCGCGTCGCCTGTGAAACCCTGGTGACGACCAACCGCATCATCCTGGCCGGTGAGGTCCGTGGTCCGGAGACCATAACGGCCGAATATCTCGCGCATCTCGCGCGCCTGGCGGTGCATGATATCGGCTACGACCAGGAGGGTTTCTCCTGGCGCAATGCCGAGGTTTCGGTGCATCTGCACGCGCAATCGGCGCATATCGCGGTGGGCGTGGATGCAGCCGGCAACAAGGACGAAGGTGCCGGCGACCAGGGCATCATGTTCGGCTATGCCTGTACCGAGACCGAGGCGCTGATGCCGGCGCCGATTTATTACGCGCACCTGATCCTGCGCCGCATTTCCGAACTGCGGCGCGCCGGCAATGAAATGGTGAAGGGCCTGCTGCCGGATGCCAAAAGCCAGGTGACGCTGAAATATGTCGACGGCAAGCCGGTAGGGGCGACCTCCGTGGTCGTGTCCATCCAGCACATGGCCGGAATGACACCGATGATGGTGAAGACGCTGCTGCGCCCGATCGTCAAAGCTGCTCTGCCGGAGGGCTGGATGCCGCCGGATGATGAATTCTACGTCAATCCGACCGGAATTTTTGAAATCGGCGGGCCGGATGGCGATTGCGGGCTTACCGGCCGCAAGATCATCGTGGACACCTACGGCGGCGCCGCCCCGCATGGCGGCGGCGCCTTCTCCGGCAAAGATCCGACCAAGGTGGATCGCTCAGCCGCTTATGTGTGCCGCTACCTCGCCAAGAACGTGGTCGCCGCCGGACTGGCCGAGCGCTGCACCTTGCAGCTCTCTTATGCCATCGGCGTGTCGCAGCCGCTCTCGCTCTATGTAGATCTGCACGGGACCGGCCGGGATGTCGAGGAAGGCAAGCTGGAGCGTACCCTGCGCGAGCTGGTCAATCTCACGCCGCGCGGGATTCGTGAGCATCTTCAGCTCAACCGGCCTATTTATGTGCCAACCTCGGCCTTCGGCCATTTCGGGCGGACACCGGATGCCGAGCATGGCACGTTCACCTGGGAAAAAACCGATCTGGTGCCGTCGCTGAAGAGCGCGTTCAGCAGGTAGAAAAAGCGGTTTAGTCTTGTTGTAACCGGGGCATGGGGTGCGGCTGGGCTGCTGCCCATGCCCTTTAAGTTTGAGGCCTTGCATGAGTGTCAAGCCGCCGCCGGACCGGCTTTATGGCCGCCAGAAGGGCAAAGCCCTGCGGCCGCGGCAGGAATTTCTGCTCGCGGAATTTCTGCCGCTTGTGTCATGGCCGGCGCAGAAATTCGGCATCACGCCGCGTGAAATCTGGCTCGAGGTTGGCTTCGGCGGCGGCGAACATGCGTATCAATTGGCGGCGGAGAACCCGGATGTGGGCTATATCGCCGCGGAAGTATTCGAGACGGGCATATGCTCGCTGCTCTCGCGCATCGCCCCGGACCATTTTGAAACCCCCGAGCCGCCAGCTAATCTGCGGCTGTTCACCGATGATGCGCGGCCCTTGCTGCGCGCGATGGGCGATGCGACGCTCTCGAAGCTCTTCCTGATGTTCCCCGATCCCTGGCCCAAGGCACGCCACGCCAAGCGCCGCTTCGTGCACCCGGAACTGGTGGCCGAGGTGGCGCGGGCGCTACGGCCCGGCGGGGAGTGGCGCATTGCCTCGGATGATCCAACTTATCAGGCCTGGACCGATGAGGTACTGGCGGGACAGCGGGTTTTTGCCGTAACGCGCGTAACGGAGCGGCCCGCAGGATGGCCACCCACGCGCTATGAGGCCAAGGCTATCCTGGCCGGGCGGCAACCGGTATACTGGTCACTCATCCGCAAAGCTTGACTGTGTATATGATTGTAGTTACATCAAAACGACTTCGCGTGCTGATGGAATGGCTCAAGGTTAATCGGCTATTTACGGAAAAAAAGAACAAAATCTCAGTCATGTCCTATGTCTATTCCGCCGTTGATTCGCTGCTCACGACGCCCTCCCAGGAAAAATTTAGGCACAGGTGAATGTGTTGCTCTGATAGAGGCCTATACCAATGTGCCTCGTCCTGCCGGCGCATACTGGAAACAAGGTGGATCGGTGCGGGGCAATATGACGCTGCCAAAAGATGCGGCGATCGCCACATTCGTGGACGGAAAATATCCAAGTCACCCGAGTGGCAATCACGCAGCCTTTTATATCAGCCAAGATGCTGGTGGTATCTGGGTGGCTGATCAATATATGACTCCGAGCGGCCAGCCAAGCGGCATCACAAAACGTTATTTGAAATTTAAAGGCAAGCTGCATTCGGGAAAATATATAGATCCTAGCAATAACGGTGACGCATTTTCGGTGATCGAATGATGCGCCGCGCTGCCGCTCTTGTCCTTGTCCTTGTCCTGCTGGGGCAGGCAGCACAGGCGACGGTCTATCCTTGTCCTCCAACAGTCACCGCACCATACATTATTCATCCACCCGCGGGCTTTATGGCCTACGAAGACGGTAATCCTTCCACGAAGACAAATAAATTCATCACGACGCTGAAACTGAGTGGTGCCAAATTTTCAGAAGGTTCTCCTGAACAAATGACCTGGCTGATGCCTGATGCTGGCGGCGCGGGAACCGGCATCTGGAATTTCAGCGAGATGCACGACGAAAATATCTGGGTTTCCTGCCAGTATCAGGGAAGCTGGCTGCTTTTATCCAAAGCTTTACCGCGAGGCGTGACGCAATGCCGCGAGACCGGCCATGCTGTGAGGTGCCAATAGCCTACCCCTCTTCTTCCTCGTCCTCTTCCTCCAGCCCAAACTGCTGGGCTTCTTCGTCATATTCGAAGATTTCGGCATAGCGGCCCCAGGAGATTACGGCGCGCAGCGTCTCGGTAGCGTATTCGGGGGACATATGGTCCTCCAGCTCATCGAGAAACCGCAAGGACGAGGCACGATGGTTGCCGCGTTGGTCGATGACGGCGCGGATGGCATTGATGAGCGGCACATGCGCGCGCAGCGCATCGCCGAAAATTTTCTTGCGGTCCTCGGTCTCGGCATCGGCGAATTTGCGGCCCATATCGGTGAGGATGAGGTCGCCTTCCTCGAGCAGGGCAAAGCCGAGGAGCTGCAGGGTTTCACCCAGGGGCAGGAGCTCGTCGACCTCGAATTGCAGGGCGGCGGCCAGCGCTGGCAGGTCGGCGCGGCCATCATAAGGTGGGGCGGAGAGGGTCTCCAGCAGGCCGGACATCAGGTTGGTGCTGACCGGGTGCAGCGGTGTGGCGAAGCCGGTGGGCGGCGTCGCGGCGGGAGCCTGCACCGCAGCGGCGGCGCGGCGGGTCATGATGCCGTATATGTCGTCGACCTTTTTGCGGAAGGCGGGATCGAAGCGGTTGCGCGGGTGCGGGAAGGGGATTTTCAGCTCATGCGCGACGCGGCCGGGATTGGAGGAGAATACCAGGATGCGGTCGGCCAGCAGCACCGCTTCCTCGATGTTATGAGTAACGATGAGGATGGATTTGACCGGCAGCTTGCCCTCCATCCACAAATCGATGAGGTCGGTGCGCAGGGTCTCGGCCGTCAGCACGTCGAGCGCGGAAAACGGCTCGTCCATCAGCAGCAGGTCGGGGTGCACGACGAGCGCGCGCGCCAGGCCGACGCGCTGGCGCATGCCGCCGGAAAGCTCCTTGGGGTAGGCGGTATCGTAGCCGCCTAGGCCGATGAGGTCGATGGCCTCCTCCGAGCGCTCCTCGCGGTCATCGCGGCCCACCCCCAGCGCCTCCAGCCCGATCTGCACGTTTTCCTGCACGGTCAGCCAGGGGAACAGGGCAAAGCTCTGGAACACCATGGCGACACCCTCAGCCGGACCTTTAAGGTCCTTGCCGCGCCATTTCACCTCGCCCGATGTGGGTTTGAGCAGCCCCGCGACGATGCGCAGCAATGTGGACTTGCCCGAGCCGGAGCGGCCGAGCAGCGCAACGATCTCGCCTTCATTGAGGGTCAGATCGACATCGTCGAGCACCACGAGATCGGCGCTGGCCTCCTTATGGTAGGCCTGGCGGCAGTTGCGGATGGTAACGAGCGGCTGGGAGCTGTCCATGATGCGTTACCCTAACGTGGTGCGGCGCGTGGCGTAGGCGAAGAGCGGGCGCCATAATACGCGGTTGATGATGATGACGTAGCCGGACATAACCACCACCCCGAGCACCACGCGCGGCGTGCTGCCAGCGGCGGTGGCCTCAGCGATATAGGCGCCGAGCCCGTGCGCGGTGAGTTGATGTGTCCCCCAGCTTGCCACCTCGGCGACGATGGAGGCGTTCCACGCGCCACCCGAGGCGGTGAGCGCGCCGGTGATGAAATAGGGCAATATGCCGGGGATCATCACCTTGCGCCACCAGAGCAGGCCGCGAATGTGAAAATTCGCCACCGCCTCCTTCATGTCACCGGGGAAGGCTGCTGCGCCGGCGATGACGTTGAACATCACATACCATTGTGTGCCGATCAGCATCAGCGGGGTCAGCCAGATATCCGGGTTGAGATTGAAATGCACGATCAACAGCACGACCGGGGGAAACAGCAGATTGGCCGGGAAGGCGGCGAGGAATTGGGCGATGGGCTGGGCAATGCGCGTTGCTTTGGGGTGCAGGCCGATCCATACGCCGACCGGCACCCAGATGGCGGCGGCGATGAACATGAGTATGATGACGCGCAGCAGCGTGTAGGCGCCCATAAGCAGGGCGGTGCCGAGATCGCTCCAATGCAGGCTGGCGGAAATGAAGCCGAGGATCTTCCAGCCGGCAAAGGCTGAGGTAAGCGCGATGAGGGTATACCAGATGCCGTCCACCAGTTTCGACGGCGCCGCGTTCTCGTCCACCTGATGCCGCGCCGGTAAGGCGAGGCGCAGGCGGGTCAGGCTGCGGGTCCATTCGCTCAGGACATCGCCGATATCCTGGAAGAGAGCGGTGCGGCGCAGCAGTTTCAGCATCCAGGGCTCGGGGGGAGAAATGGCGGCCGTGGTCTCGAAGCGAAATTTGCCGGACCAGGCGACGAGCGGGCGGAAAAGGAGCTGGTCATAGAGCAGAATGACCACGAGCATGGCGATGATGGCATAGACGATCGCGCGCAGATCCTCGCGCTGCAGAGCCACGGCCACGTAGGAGCCGATGCCGGGGAGGGTGAAGTTGGTATTGCCGACGGTCACGGCTTCCGAGGCCACGACGAAGAACCACCCGCCGGACATCGAGAGCATGGTGTTCCACACCAGCCCGGGCATGGCGAAGGGCACGTCGAGCCGCCAGAATTTCTGCCACGGGCTGAGCCGGAAGCTGCGCGAGGCTTCCTGCAGGTCTTCAGGCAGGGTGGTGAGCGATTGGTAAAAGCTGAAGGCCATGTTCCAGGCCTGGCTGGTGAAGATCACGAAGACCGAGGCAAGCTCGGCACCCATCACGCGGCCGGGGAACAGCCCGAGGAAGAACACCGTGGTGAAGGTGAGAAAGCCCAGAATGGGCACGGATTGCAGTATGTCGAGTATGGGGATGAGCACCATGCCGGCGCGGCGGGATTTGGCGGCGAGCGTGGCGTATGTGAAGGTGAAGAGCAGCGAGAAGGCAAGGGCCGCGAACATGCGCGCGGTGGAGCGTAGTGCGTAATACGGGAGCCAGGCGGGGCTGAGATGGATGGTAGTGTTCTGGATGCTGGCGATGGGGGTGGCGATGGTGCCGCGCCCGACATCGACGAGCGCCACCAGCAGGCCCATGACCAGCAGCAAGGCAGCGCCATCCCAGCGGTTCGGCAAGCGGCGCCCGGCCAGGGCGGTGGGGGTATAATTGTTCATCGCACCGCCTGGCTGTCGGATTTCTGCCTCTCCGCTCCTTAGCCATGGTGGGGTGGTTTGTCACCCCATTGGCGGATTGCGGTTTCATGACAGGGCGGCGGGGTCACCTTCCGGGATCGGATGCCAGTCGAGCGCGATGACCGGGCGGAGCGTGAGCGCGTTGCCCACTAAAATGGCCTCGGCATGCCGTAACTGGATGGGCGCCAGCGGGGCTTCCCGCACCCGGCTGGCTTCCAACAACTTGGCGCGGCGGATGCCCGGCAGGGCGCCATCCTCCACCGGTGGGGTGAACCATAGCCCGCCGAGCCGCACGAAGATGTTGGCACCGCTGGTCTCTGCCACGAAGCCCTGGCGGTTGAGCAGCAGCGCGTCATCGGCGCCCTGCTCGGCGGCCTCGATGCGCGCGAGGATGCCGGGCAGGTAGTTCAGGGTTTTCACGGCGCTCAAGGGCGAGGTTTCGTCGCGCCGGATTCTGGCGGTGATGAGCCGCAGCTTGCCGCCCGGCGGCAGCGGTGCGGTGGTGATGAGCAACGTGTTGTTCGCTTGCGCTGGCGGCAGCAGGCCGCGCGGAGCTGGACCGCGGGTAAGGGTGAGGCGCAACGCGGCGTTGGGCGTGGCGTTAGCGGCAAGCAGATCGCGGCAGGCGGCCTCCAGCGCGTCCAGGGTGAGCGGCACGTGCAGGCGCAGCAGCACGGCACCGGCGGTAAGGCGGGCGAAATGCCGGGCCAGCTCGGGCACCGTGCCGTTTTGCGCCGCCATGGTCTCGAACAGCCCGTCCCCCAGCGTGAAGCCACGGTCGGCGGGGTCGATACGGGCGGTATGTGCCGGAAGCAGCGCGCCGTTGAGCCAGAGCAGCGGTTCAGACATGAGCGGTTCAGACCTGGCCAAGAGCCAGAAGCGGGGCGATCTTCAACATGGCTTCCTCATATTCGTCGGGCGCGGAACTGTCCCAGGTGATGCCGCCGCCGGCCTGGGCATAAAGCCTGTCCGGCGTGGCGGTGATGGTGCGGATGATGATGGAGCTGTCCATGGCGCCATCAAAGCCGATCCAGGCGATAATGCCGCAATAGGCGCCACGCGGGCCGAGCTCAAGCTCATCGATGATCTGCATGGCGCGGTATTTTGGCGCGCCGGTGATGGAGCCGCCGGGCATGGTCGCTGCCAGCAGGTCGAACACGTCCAGCCCGGGGCGCAGCCTGCCGGTGACGGCGGAGACCAGATGATGCGCCTGGGCGTAGCTCTCCACGGCGCATAATTCAGGCACGGCAATGGAGCCGGTGGCACAGACCTGACCGAGATCGTGCCGGAGCAGATCGGTGATCATGAGGTTTTCGGCGCGCTCCTTGGGGTTGATGGCAAGGGCACACGCCGCCGCTTGATCGTGCTCGGGGTCCGCAGCGCGGGCCGCCGTGCCTTTGATGGGCCGGGTCTCCACGCGGCCGTCGCCATCCAGGCGGATGAAGCGCTCCGGCGAGGCGCTGATCAGGCCGCAGCCTCCGGCATCGATGCAGGCAGCGAATGGGGCCGGGCTGGCGGCGCGCAAGGCTAAGTGCAGCGCTGGCAGCGTGGCGCCGGGCGGGCGGGCAGCGGTGTGGCGGAGCGTGAAATTGGCCTGATAGACATCGCCCGCCGCGATATAGCGGCGCAGGCGCTCGTGCCGGCCGAGATGATCTGGCGCCGTCATCTCCGCGGTCCAGGATAAAGGTGGCAACGGGAGGGGCGCGCGCGGCCGGCCGAGCCGCGTGGCGATATCCGCCAGACGAGGTTGTGGCCCCAGATAAAACAGCCGCCGTGCCGCGAGGTCGAAGCCGAGCAAGGTGGTGTACAGTCCGAACCAGGCGCCTGGCAGGCCGGGCAGCGGCGCGAAACGGCTTTTTATGCCGGCGGCCTGACGCGCGATGTCGTAGCCAAGCCAGCCGACGGCGCCGCCTTTGAAGGCGAACGGCCATGCAGGAGGGATTCGCGCCTGGGGATGCGCCGCCATCCACTTGCGCAAAGCGGTATAAGGCGCGTCATTCAGCGCAAGAACCTCTTCCGGGGCGAGGCAGATATAGCTGACCGCGCCACGGGCATCCCGCGCCGCGCTGTCGAGAAACGCGGTACCCGGCCCGGCGAGCGCGCGGAATGCCGCGTCCGGAGCGGTCCAGGGCAGTTCGGCCGAGATGCTCATATGGGTTGAACAGCCGGCGGAATGGGCGCGCGGAAGCAGCCGGGGCGGCTCAGTGGCCGGTGCTGCCGAAGCCGCCTTCGCCGCGTCCGGTGGTGTCGAGCTCATCCACCTCCTGCCATACGGCGCGCACCACCGGCGCCAGCACGGCTTGGGCGATGCGCATGCCGCGTGTGATGTAAACATTCTCCTCCGAGGCGTTGAGGATGATAATGCCGACCTCGCCGCGATAATCCTCGTCGATGGTGCCGGGCGCATTCGGCACGACGATGCCGTACTTTAAAGCGAGGCCGGAGCGCGGGCGGATTTGCAGCTCGTAGCCGGGCGGTAGCGCCACGGAGAACCCGGTAGGGATGAGCGCGCGGCGGCCGGGAGCCAGGGTGATGGGCTTTTCCACGGCGGCCAGCACATCCATGCCCGCGGCGCCTGGCGTGGTGTAGGCAGGCAGTTCGAGCCCCGCGCCATTGGCCAGGCGTTTGATCTTCACGGGCACATTCATGCGAAAAATTCCTTAATTTTATCTGCCAGTTTTTGCGCGAGCCGGGTTTTGCCCATGCGCGGCCAGCTTTCAGTGCCGGCGCCGGTGATGAGCAGGACCTCGTTCTCGTCGCCGCCCATGATGCCGGTGCCGCTGACATCATTGGCCACGATCCAGTCGCAATGCTTGCGCGCACGCTTATCCGTGGCATGCGCCGCGAGATTTTCCGTCTCCGCCGCGAAGCCGATGACCAGAGCCGGGCGCCGCGTGCCGGGTTTAGAAATTTCCGCGAGAATATCAGGATTTTCCGAGAGGGCGAGGGTGGGGGGCGTGGCGCTGCCATGCTTTTTGAGTTTCTGTGCGGCGGGGGCCACATGCCAATCCGCCACGGCGGCGGCGCAGACGGCGATATCGGCGGGCAGGGCATTGCGCACTGCCGCGTGCATCTCCCGCGCGGTCTCGACCTTGACCACCACCATGCCGAACGGGTCAGGCAGGCTCACCGGGCCGCTGATGAGGGTGACGCGCGCACCCAGAGCCGCCAGCGCCGCCGCGATGGCATGGCCCTGCTTGCCGGAGGAGCGGTTGGCAAGGTAGCGCACCGGGTCGATGGGCTCATGCGTGGGTCCGCTGGTGACGATAGCGTGCTTGCCTTTCAGCGGGCCATCATTGAGTGCCGCCTCGATGGCGGCGAGGATGGCCGGCGGCTCAGCCAGCCGGCCGGGGCCGAATTCGCCGCAGGCCATGGCGCCTTCATCGGGCGGAACCACGAGCACGCCGCGCTGCTGCAAAACCGCCATGTTGGCCCGCGTAGCGGCATGCTCCCACATGCGGACATTCATGGCGGGTGCCACCAGCACGGGCTTGTCGGTGGCCAGAGCCAGGGTGCTGGCAAGGTCATCCGCCAGCCCCGCCACAAGCTTAGCTAATATGTTGGCCGTAGCCGGGGCGATGACCACGAGATCGGCGGCGCGGGACAGCTCGATATGGCCCATTTCGCTCTCATCGGTAAGGGAGAACAGGTCCTGGTACACTTTCCCTCCGGTCAGTGCCTGGAGCGAGAGCGGGGTGACGAACTTCTCTCCCGCCGCCGTGAGCACGGCGGTAACGCCGATGCCGGCTTTGGTGGCCAGACGCACCAGCTCCAGCGCCTTATAGGCGGCGATGCCGCCCGAGACGATGAGCAGGATACGCTTCACAGGCGCCAGCCGGCATGGATGGCGGCGATGCCGCCCGAGAGGTTGCGATAGGTGACGCGCTCGAACCCCGCCTCCTCGAACATGGTTTTCAGCGTCTCCTGGTTGGGGAACATGCGGATGCTCTCGGCCAGATACTGGTAGCTCTGTGCATCCTTGGCGATGAGCTGACCGAGCCGGGGCAGGGCCTTGAACGACCAGGCATCGTAGAGTTTTTCCAGCGCCGCGATCTGCAACTGGGAGAATTCCAGCACGAAAAACCGGCCGCCGGGTTTGAGCAGCCGGTAGGCCTGCGCGATCACGCGGTCCTTGCTGGTACAGTTCCGCAGGCCGAAGGCCATGGAAATGCGATCGAAACTCTGCGCGGGTAGTGGCAGGTTCTCGGCGTCCGCCACGAGGAATTCGATATCGGCAAGACGGGCTTTGGCGGTGGCGCGTTCCTCGCCGACGCCCAGCATCGTGGCGTTGATATCAGACATCACCACGGGTCCGCCGCCGCGCTTCAGCCAGGCGAAGGTGATGTCCCCGGTGCCGGCCGCGAGATCGAGCAGCCGGTAATGCGGCCTTGGGTCCATGGCGGACAGAAGTTCGTGCTTCCAGAAGCGGTGGATGCCGAGCGACATCAGATCGTTCATGATGTCGTATTTTGGCGCGACGCTGTCGAACACCTCGCGCACCAGACTGGCCTTTACCTCGCGCGGGACGGCGCGGAAGCCGAAATCAGCGGTCTGATCAGCGCTCTGATCGGTGGACGGGGTGGAATTGTTTTGCTCCATGGACCCTATTATAGCCTTGTTTTGCAATGCCGGAACTCCCCGAGGTCGAAACTGTGATGCGCGGGCTGGACGGCCATCTGACCGGCCGGCGGATTGTGTCCGCGCGGCTGAACCGCCCCGATATCCGGTTCGTGGTGCCGCCTGAGCTGCCGGCGGTGCTGACCGGGGCGAAGGTGCTGGGGTTCCGCCGGCGCGGCAAGTTCATGCTGATGCGGGTGGATAACGGGTTTTCCGTGCTGATCCATCTCGGCATGTCCGGGCGCATGCTGCTTGATGGCATGCCGGCGCTGCATGAGCATTTCGTGCTGGAGACGGATGATGGCGGCCGGGTCGGCTTTGTCGACCCGCGCCGCTTCGGCGTGCTGGACCTGCTGCGCACCGCCGATGAGGATCGCCACAAGCTGCTCGCCGCCATGGGGCCGGAGCCGCTGGGCAATGCGTTTTCAGCACCAGTTCTGGCGGCGGCGCTGAAAGGCAAGGCCACACCGATAAAGGCGGCCCTGCTCGACCAGCGCGTGGTGGCCGGCATCGGCAATATTTACGCCTCCGAGGCGCTGTTCCGCGCGGGCATCGACCCGCGCCGCCTGGCCGGCAAAATCTCGCGGCCGCGCATCGAGCTGCTGGTGCGTGAAATCCGCGCCACCCTGCTGGAGGCTATCGCGGCGGGCGGATCATCGCTGCGGGATTACGTGCAGCCGAGCGGCGAGCTGGGGTATTTTCAGCACGCCTGGAAGGTGTATGGCCGGGCGGGAGAGGCATGCGAGCGTTGTCCGGGGCTGCCGGGCTGTGCCGGGATAAAATCCATCACCCAAGCGGGGCGCAGTACATTTTACTGTGCGCGAACCCAGCGCTGAAGCGCTGGCCACGCTTTAATCGGCTTTTTCCGGCGCCGCCGCAGCCCTGGTAAACGCGATGGTGACGCGCATGCCCTTTCCCGGTTCGGACACCACATCCAGCTTCGCCTGGGCATTCGAGCGCAATGACTCGACGATAAGCGCGCTGAGCTTACCGCGTTTGGGCCAGATACTGTCCGGCGACAGGCCCACGCCATCATCCGCGACGATAATCCGGCAGCCCGCGCCATCGGAGAGGCTGTGCACCATGATCGTGCCGCCCGGACGGCCCACGAAAGCGTGCTTCAGCGCATTGGTGAGCAGCTCGTTTATGACCAGCCCGGTCGGCATGGCGACATTCACGGAGACCGGATAGCTATCCACCTTGAGGTCGAGTCTGATCCCTTCGCTGGCATGCGCGCGCAGCACGGAAGTGGTGATTTCACTGATATAAAGACCGAGATCAACCTCTCCGGCCGGGCCGTGTTCAATCAAGGTTGAGTAAAGCAATTGTATGGCTTCGATGCGCCCCGCCAGCCGGCTGAACGGCGCCTGGTCTATCCGGCCGTGCGCATTCCTAGCCTCGATACGGATGAGCGCGGTGATCATCTGCAGGTTGTTTTTGACGCGATGCTGAATCTCGAGCAGCGAGGTTTCCTTCTCGCGGAGTTTTTTATCCAGCTCCTCCTTCTCGGTTTCATGAGCGGTCACATCCACCATGGCGACCAGCCGGTAGCAGGGCTTGGCGCTGTCATCCTCGATGATGTTTGAATAGACATCGACCAGGGAGGGCTCGGATTTTTCCCGGCCAACCTTGAACGTGCCGATAAAGTCGCTCATCTGGACGATGGCTTCACCCATGCCCTGGGCAGTGTCGGCGCGCTCCGCCTGGCCATCTAGCTTGTTCCACGGCATCCCTTCGATCATGGCGGATTCAAATCCGGCGATCCGTTCGAATTCAGGATTTGCATAAATTATATATTCGGGGCCGCCGATCTCGGATACCGCGATGGCAATGGGAACCTGATCCAGAAACCGGCGGAATTGCGGGCTTTCCAGGGCGTCGGCCAAATCCGGAGTCGACAGGATTGCCTCGACCGGTGCTGCCTGCTCCTGGCTCTTGGGGGTTTCGTCATTCGTCATTAAGATGATCCTTGAAGGGCATAGGCAAGTGCGGTGTCGGCTGGATTTGTCAGTGCCGGGGAGATGCGGCACAGGAACATATCGCGATTTTCGCATATCCCCCGCGTCAGGTCCATTGCGGGCGGGATGGCGAGGCGCGCCACATTGTGGCCCTCCAGCTTGTGACGCTCCATGCCGCAGCGCCATTCAAGATTACGAGAGCTTAACTTGTGCCGGCTCCGCCGTCGACCCAACTCTGAGTGACGCGCCCGTATGATCGCGGACCAGATAGGAATTTCGGAATGGCTACTGCTGAATTTCCAATTGAAAAATGCGTTCTCGTTGTAGAGGATGAACCGCTTATCCGTATGCTGGCCAAGGAGATTGTCGAGGATGCCGGCTATGTCGCGATAGAGGCGGCAAACGCGGATGAGGCGGTGAGCATCCTCGAAAACCGTGACGATATCTGGGTGGTATTCGCCGATATCGACATGCCAGGCACGTTGGACGGTATGGGGCTGGCAAACTCCATCCGCAATCGTTGGCCGCCGATTGAGATTATTGTCACATCGGGACAAATGCGATTTCAGATCGCGGAATTACCCGCCCGGACGGTTTTTATACCCAAGCCTTATCAGTTTTCAAAAGTCGCCCAGACCTTGAAGGATTTTTCAAGGCCTCCTCACTGATGTCATTCGGCTCTCTGCCCTCGTCGCAACCAGATTCAACCCGGACTTCAAAACCAAATATCAGGTCATGATTGCCGCCGGAAAACCACCCAAAGACGCCATCATCGCGATCATCCGAAAGCTCGTTATCCTCGCCATAGCCCGCTCAAAGCGGAACGAAACAGATGGCCTAAACTCACTTGACTACAACGGATATTCTAGGGTGTCGCCGAGCCGGCGGGTGAGGTGTCATTGAGCTTGCCGACGACCACCTTGTTTCGCCCGGCGGCTTTGGCGCGGTACAGTCCGTTATCGGCGGCCTGGACCAGGGCGCGAGCGCCGGCCTCGACATCCAGCCGCGCGATGCCGATCGAGATGGTGAATTTGCGGTGCGGGAATTCGGAACCCGCGACCAGTGTGCGTACGCGCTCGGCCACCACGATGGCATCGGTAAGGTCGGTGGAGGGCAGGATGATGACGAATTCCTCGCCGCCATAGCGTGCCAGGAAGTCGTATGGCCGCAGGCTCGACATCAGCACCCGCGCCACGGATTGCAGCGCGGTATCGCCGGCGGGGTGTCCGAAATTATCGTTATATTCCTTGAAATTATCGATATCGATAAGCAGCATGGACAGCGGCGCGCCGGTGCGCTTGGCGCGAGAATATTCCTCGGTCAATTTCTGGTCATAGGCGCGGCGGTTGGGCACGCCGGTCAGCGCATCGGTGATGTTCTGCTGACCGAGCCGGGCATTGGCGTCCGACAGGCCGATCAGCGTGCGCCGCATTTCCAGTAATTCCTGGATCTGGCGGGAGAGTGTTTCCAGCGCCAGGCAGTGCTCGGGGGCCAGGGCCCGGGCCCGGCGGTCCGCCACGGTCAGCGCGCCGAGAATTTCGCCGGAAGGGGAGTAGATCGGCATGGCCGCGTAGAAGCGCAGCTTGGCGCCACCATGGAGCAGGAGCGCGCCGGCAAAACCCTCATCCTGCGTTAAATCGGTGATCTGCAGCACCTTGCCCGGTTGCTGCGCCATGCGATCGCTCAGCATGGCGCCAGGAGGCAGATGCAGCGGCTTATCCGCGAAATTTCCGGTCGCGAAATGCGATTTCACCCATTGCTGCTCGCGGCCGAAAAATGTGATCAGTGCCACTGGTGTGGCGCACACATAGGCTGTGAGCCGGGCAATATCATCGTAGGATTTCTCTGGCGCGCTATCGACGATTTCATAGCTGTCCAGGGTCAGCAGCCGGATGGCCTCCTCCTCTTCCCGGATGATCTGGTTGGCGAGTTTGGCGGCCGGTCCGCCGTGCCGGACTTCAAGAATCTCGTTCACGTCAATCACCTTTCCTAATGCTGCTTCATTTTACGCATGGAAAGGTTAATTATGCGTAAAATACAGTGCGCCATCGCACCGATTACAAAAAAAAGACAACCAGCAAGGCGTCCGCGTTAATGATTGGTGGCGGCAGAGCATGCTGTTGCGCGTGTCCCGCCATGCAGTTGCGCGGTCATAGGGCCTGAATTGCCTGCAGAACCTCCTCGGCGTGGCCGGTAACCTTCACTTTCGGCCAGAGCTTCGCGATTTTGCCCTGGGAGTCGACCAGCACTGTGGAGCGTTCGATGCCCATATACTGCCGGCCGTACAGGCTCTTTTCCTGCCATGCGCCATAGGCTTCGATGACCTTTGCATCGGGGTCCGAAGCGAGCGGGAAGGCCAGGCTGTATTTTTCGGCGAATTTTTCCAGCGCTTTCATGCTGTCCTTGGAAACACCGATGATAGTGGCATCCAGCTTGGCGAAATCCGGCAGGCCGGTCTGGAACGCGCAGGCTTCCTTGGTACAGCCTGGCGTGTCGGCGCGCGGATAAAAATACAGCACGAAGGGTTTGCCCTTCAGCGAGTCGCGGGACACGGTGCGGCCGCCCGTGGCGGACAGCGAAAAATCGGGCGCGGGGGCCCCAATGGTCAGGCTCATGATTCTGTTCCTCCTCCTTCTCGGATAATGCGGTTGAAAATTTCCTGCACGCCTTGCGCGGTTTCATCCATGGCGGCGCGCAGATGGGAAAAATCGATGTTGTCCGTAGCGCGCAGCAAAGGGGCCAGCATGGCGGGCGGCGGCTCTCCGGCGTGGTCGGGCAGGCCGGTGATGCGGTTGATACCCTGGATGCTTCGCCAGAACATGTCGGCGCTGGTGAGCAAGGCGGCATCGTCGGTGCGCAGCAAGCCGGCCTCGCCCAGCGCCTGCAAGGCGGCCTTGGTGTTGGGCTGGAACAATGCCGGCCGCGCCGGGCCGTGAATGAGTTGTAGGGCCTGGGCGATGAAACTCACCTCCATCATGCCACCAGACAGGGCTTTTACATCCCATATGCCGCGCGGCGGCAGTTCCGCGCCAAGCCGGTCGCGCATGGCGGCGGTGTCGGCGAGGATCTTGCGCGCCGGATCGGGGCGGCACAGCGCCTCGCCAATGGCCGCGCGCACCACCGGGGCAAAGCCTGGTGTCGCCGCCAGCACGCGGGCGCGGGTAAGGGCGAGGCGCTCCCAGGTCCAGGCTTCATGCGCCTGGTAACGCCGGAAGGCGGCCAGGGATACGGCGACAGGGCCCTGATTGCCGGAGGGGCGCAGCCGCATGTCGACATGGTAGAGCTGGCCCTCCTTGCCACGCGTTGTCAGCGCTCCGGTGAAGGCATGCGAGAGCCGCACGAACCAGGGGGTCGGGGCGATGGCGGCGGGGGCGTGGTCATACAGCATCATCAGGTCGAGGTCGGAGCCCGCCAGCATCTCCCCGGCGCCCGCCTTGCCCATGGCGACCACGGCGAACCGCGCCCCGCGTATTGTGCCGTGGCGCTGTCTATGCGCCGCCAGCACAAGCGGCAGCAGCAGCGAGAGCGCCGACTCCGCGAGCGCGCTGCGCAGTTTTCCCGCCGCATCGGCATCCATGCGGCCTTCAAGCGTGGCGACAGAGAGGTGAAACTCCTCGCGCCGGACGAAGAGCCGGGTGATGGCGGTGGCCTGTTCCAGATCCCGCGCCTCGGCCAGTTGGCGGCGCAATACCGGCCTGGGGGCGGCGAAGCGCGCGGTCGGGCTGAGCAGGGCTTCCAGCGCCTGGGCATCCTGCGCCAGATGCTCGGCCAAAGCCGGCGCGGCGCCGAGCACGGCGGCCAGGCGGCGCAACAATGCCGGGTTGCGCCGGAACAGCGAGAGCAACTGTACCCCGGCGCGCTGCTGGCCGAGCAGTGTGTCGAAATGCGAGAAGGCCTTGTCCGGGTCAGGCTGCGCCGCCAGCGCATCAAGCAGATGCGGCACCAGCCCGTCGAGGATTTCACGCGCCAGCGGTGTGCGCAACGCCGGCATCCTGCCGCTGGCCCAGTCGCGCAGCCGCTCGGCGATGTGCCGGTCATCGCGGAAGCCGAGGCGATGCAGATGCGCGGTGAATGCCGCGGGCGGTGGACCCTCCGTACCCGGATCGATCACTGGTTGCAGTTCTTCGCCGGGGGCGAAAAAAGCATGGAAATGCCGGTGGACACGGCCAAGCAGGGCCGGAAATGTCGTGCGGAAATGCGGCGCGTGCAGAAACACCGCGAAGGCGTCGAGCCCGGCCTCGGTTGCCGGCAGTGCGTGGGTCTGGCGGTCAGCGACCATTTGCAGCCGGTGCTCCACCCGGCGCAGCTCGCGGTAATCCGCCGCCAGCGCGCGGGCCACCTTATCGTTTATATGCCTGGCGCGGACCAGGGCGGCGAGGCCGGTCAGCGTTGCCGGAATACGCAGAGCAGGCTCCTGGCCGCCCCAGACGAGCTCCAGCGTCTGCACGATGAACTCGATCTCGCGTATTCCGCCAGCGCCGCGCTTCACATCCGCGCCGAGCAGCCCCCGGCCGCCATTTTGCGCGTCGATCTGCCGCTTCATGTCGTGAATATCGTGAATCGCCGCGAAATCGAGATATTTGCGCCAGATAAAGGGGCGTATGGTGGCGAGAAAATGCCTGCCGAGTGCGATATCCCCCGCCACCGGCCGCGCCTTGGAAAATGCCGCGCGTTCCCAGGTGCGGCCCTGGCTTTCATAATAGGTCAACGCCGTTGGCAGGGCGACTACCGGCGGTGTGGCCGAGGGGTCGGGGCGCAGGCGCAGGTCGACGCGGAACACGTAGCCATCCTCGTCCCGCGCCGAGAGCAGGGTGGTGAGATCGCGGGCGAGCCGGGCCATCTGGCCCGAGGCCTCCGGGCCATAAACGGGGTTATCGGGGTCGTAGAGCAGGACGAGGTCGATATCCGAGGAATAATTCAGCTCGAACGCACCGAGCTTGCCAAGGCCCAGCGCGACGAAACCGCTGCCGCGTTCCGGGTCCCGTGGGTCTGGTAAAACGATCTGGCCGGCCTCGTGCAGTTGCAGCAGCAAATGCCGCACCACGGCGCGGAGCGCCAGTTCCGCCAGGGCCGAGAGCGCGCCGGTGATGCGCTCCAGCGGCCACAGCCCACCTATGTCGGCAATGGCGAGGGCCAGGGCGACCTGCCTTTTGGCTTGGCGCAAAGCGGCGGCCAAAGTGGCGCGCGGCGTGGTGGCGGGCAGTCTGCCCAGACCATCCAGCAAGGAGGCGATATGCACCTCCGGGCCGCTTGCCATGCAGGTCAGCAGCGCTCCCGAGTCGCGCAGAGCGAGATCGCTCAGATAGGGCGCGTTGCCGCCCAGGGCGGCGAGCAGCGCGCGACCCGCTACCGAACCCGCGAATTGCCGTTCCGCATCGCCGATGCTGGAAAAATCGGAAATGAGCCGCGCCGCCGCCGCGGTATCGGCGGGTTGGGGGTAGTCCGGCTTGTCGGTAGGGCTCTGCATCTGGCAAGCAGCACAGGATGAAGCTGCGCAAGGGTCAAGCCCACCGGATTATTTTTGAGGCTGTGCTCCAGCTCGGGCGCATCGTGCTGTGGCTTTGCCTGCTGGCTCTGGCGCTG
>JAKBAV010000002.1:0-96482 GCA_021826225.1 Pseudomonadota bacterium
CGAAGTAGCGGCTGGAGATTTTCCCCTGCTCGTAAATATCCACAAGCCCGCCGCGCAAGCCGGTGATGAGCTTGGAATGCCCCGGCAGCACGCCGATATCGCCATCCGTGCCGGGAATCACCACCATATCGACATTGCGCGTCAGCAGCAGTTTCTCAGGGCTGATGATTTCCAGGACGATCGTCATGCACTCAGGCCTTCGCCGCCATGGCATCGGCCTTGGCAATCGCATCCTCGATGGTGCCGACCATGTAGAAGGCGGCCTCCGGGAGGTGGTCATATTCACCGGCAACGATGCCCTTGAACGAGCGGATTGTGTCCTCGACCTTCACGAACACGCCGGGCGAGCCTGTGAATACCTCCGCGACATGGAAAGGCTGGCTCAGGAATTTCTCAAGTTTTCGCGCGCGCGCGACAACGAGCTTGTCGTCTTCCGAGAGTTCGTCCATGCCGAGGATCGCAATAATATCCTGGAGCGACTTATAGGTTTGCAGGATGCGCTGGACATCGCGCGCCACCTTGTAATGCTCCTCGCCGACGATCCGCGGATCGAGCGAGCGCGAGGTGCTATCCAGCGGGTCGACCGCCGGGTAGATGCCCTTTTCAGAAATAGCGCGGTTCAGCACGGTGGTCGCATCGAGATGCGCGAAAGAGGTGGCGGGCGCCGGATCGGTCAGATCGTCGGCCGGCACGTAGATGGCCTGCACCGAGGTGATGGAGCCCTTCTTGGTGGAAGTGATGCGCTCCTGCAGCGCGCCCATATCGGTCGCCAGCGTCGGCTGATAACCGACCGCCGAGGGGATGCGCCCGAGCAGCGCGGACATTTCAGCGCCGGCCTGGGTGAAGCGGAAGATGTTATCGACGAAGAACAGCACGTCCTGGCCTTCGACATCGCGGAAATACTCGGCCATCGTCACGCCGGACAGGGCCACGCGCGCGCGCGCGCCCGGCGGCTCGTTCATCTGGCCGTATACGAGCGCCACTTTGGAGCCATCCGTATTGCCGTCATTCAGCTTGATGACATTGGCATCGACCATTTCATAATACAGGTCGTTGCCCTCGCGTGTGCGCTCACCGACGCCAGCGAACACCGACACGCCGCCATGGCCCTTGGCGATGTTGTTGATAAGCTCCTGGATCAGCACGGTCTTGCCGACGCCGGCACCACCGAACAGACCAGTCTTGCCGCCCTTCTGGTAAGGCGCCAGCAGATCGATGACCTTAATACCCGTGACCAGTATCTCCGCTGACGCGGATTGCTCCTCAAAGGAAGGCGCCTCGCGGTGGATCGGCATGTAGGAGGTCGCCACAACCGGGCCGCGCTCGTCGATCGGTTCACCGATGACGTTGAGGATACGGCCCAGCGTGCCGGGGCCGACGGGCACGGAAATCGGCGCGCCGGTATCGGTCACCTTCGCGCCGCGCACCATGCCGTCCGTGGTGTCCATGGCGATGCAGCGCACGGTCCGCTCGCCAATCTCCTGCGCCACTTCGAGCACCAGCTTGCGGTCGCCAACCATCGTGGTCAACGCGTTCTGGATGAACGGCAGCGCGCCCTCGAACTGCACGTCGACGACGGCGCCGAGAATCTGCGTGACACTGCCGGTGTTGTTGCTTGCCATGATGTGGTCCCTCAAACGGCTTCAGCGCCGGAAATGATTTCGATGAGCTCTTTGGTGATATTCGCCTGCCGGGCCCGGTTATAGCTCAGCGACAGGCGCTTGATCATGTCGCCGGCATTGCGCGTGGCACTGTCCATGGCCGTCATCTGGCTGGCATAGAAACCTGCGCTGTTTTCCAGCAGGGCACTATATATCTGCACCGCGAGATTGCGCGGCAGCAGGCGGTCGAGCAGCGTGCCGTCATCCGGCTCGACCTCATAATTATGTTCCATGGTTTCAGTCGGGGCGTTATCGTTCGCGGTCGGCTTGGCGGCCGGGATCAACGGCTGCTCGGTCACGCGCTGCAGCATCACATTATGGAAGCGGTTGAACACCATGCTCACCACATCATACTCACCGGCCTTGAAGCCGCGCACCAGCTCTTCCGCCACGGCCTCGGCCTCGGCAAAGCCGATCACTTTCTTGCCGACGAAGTTTTTCGTTCCGCTGATCTGGCTTTTCAGGTCGCGGCGCAGCGAATCATTGCCCTTGCGGCCAAGGGCGAAAATCTTCACCACCTTGCCCTGGGCCTCGAGCGCCGCCACCTCGGCCCGCACCGCCTTGGCGATATTGCCGTTGAAGGCGCCCGCCAGGCCACGATCTGCGGTGACCGCGACGAGCAGATGCGTCCTGGCGCGGCCATTGCCGACCAGCAGCGGATTGGCGTTGGGGTTGCCGGCTTCTGAAGCGGCCAGGGCCGACAGCATCTCGCCCATGCGCACGGCATAGGGGCGCGCCGCCTCGGCCTGGGCCTGGGCGCGGCGCAGTTTGGCCGCCGCCACCATCTTCATGGCGCTCGTGATCTTCTGCGTCGATTTGACGGAGTTGATCCGGTTACGCAGGGTTTTCAGCGAGGGCATTGCTTCACCCGAACGTGCGCAGCAGGGTCTCGATGAAGGCGATCAGGCTCTTCTCCGTCTCCGGCTTGATCTGCCCATCCTTCTCGATCGCGCCGATAATTTCAGGCGCGCTCGCCTTGATGCTGGAGAGCAGTGCGGCCTCGAAAGCCTGCACCTGGTCGACCGCCAGCTTGTCGAGATAGCCGCGCGTGCCGGCGAACACCGAAATCACCTGCTCGGTGGTCGAAAGCGGGGCGAATTGCGGCTGCTTCAGCAGCTCGGTCAGCCGCGCTCCGCGCGCCAGGAGCTGCTGCGTGGCGGGGTCGAGGTCGGAGGAGAACTGCGCGAAGGCCGCCATCTCGCGATACTGCGCGAGATCCAGCTTGATCTTGCCGGCAACCTGCTTCATCGCCTTGATCTGCGCAGCGGAACCGACGCGGGAAACCGAGAGACCGACATTGATCGCCGGGCGGATGCCCTTGAAGAACAATTCGGTCTCAAGGAAAATCTGACCATCGGTAATGGAGATCACATTGGTCGGAATATAGGCGGATACGTCCCCGGCCTGGGTCTCGATAACCGGCAAAGCGGTAAGCGAACCGGCGCCGCATGCATCGGACATTTTGGCGGCGCGCTCAAGCAGGCGCGAATGCAGGTAGAACACGTCACCCGGATAGGCCTCGCGGCCCGGCGGACGGCGCAGCAGCAGCGACATCTGGCGGTACGCGACAGCCTGCTTCGACAGATCATCATAAGCGATCAGCGCATGCATGCCGTTATCGCGGAAATATTCGCCCATGGCGCAGCCGGTATAGGGGGCGAGATACTGCATCGGCGCCGGGTCGGAGGCGGTGGCGGCAACGACGATGGAGTATTCCATCACGCCGTATTCCTCCAGCGTGCGCACGAGCTGCGCCACCGTGGAGCGCTTCTGGCCGATGGCGACATAGATGCAATAGAGCTTCTTGCTCTCATCCGTGCCAGCGTTCACCGTCTTCTGGTTGATGATGCTGTCGATGATCAGCGCGGTCTTGCCGGTCTGGCGGTCACCGATGATCAGCTCACGCTGGCCACGGCCGATGGGGACCAGCACGTCGATTGCCTTGATGCCGGTCGACATCGGCTCATGCACGGATTTACGCGGGATGATGCCCGGCGCCTTGGTCTCGACCAGGCGGCGCTCGGTGCTTTCAATGGCGCCCTTGCCGTCGATCGGGTTGCCCAGCGCATCCACGACGCGGCCCAGCAGCCCCTTGCCCACCGGCACGTCGACGATCTGGCCGGTGCGGGTCACGGTGTCACCCTCGCGGATCGCCTTGTCGTCACCGAAGATCACGACGCCGACATTATCGGCTTCGAGATTCAGCGCCATGCCCTTCACGCCGGCGCCGGGGAAATCCACCAGCTCGCCGGCCTGCACATTGGCAAGGCCGAACACGCGGGCAATGCCGTCACCCACGGAGAGAACCTGGCCGGTCTCGGCGACATTGGCTTCGGTGTCGAAATCCGCGATCTGACGCTTCAGAATCTCGGAGATTTCGGCTGGGCGGATCTCCATATCAGGCAGCTCCCTTGAGAGAATAATTGAGCCGGTTAAGGCGTGACTTCAAACTCGTATCGTAGATTTTCGCACCCGCCTGCAGCACCATGCCACCGAGCAGCCCGGCATCGACGCGCTCGGTGAGCATGACATTGCCGTACCCGGCCTCGGTGAGACGGGCGCGTAGCTGCGTGCGCTGCAGATCGGTCAGTTCATGCGCGGTGGTAACCTTCACCGGCAGTTCGCCGCGCTTGGCGGCGGCATAGGAAGCGAAGCCGGCAACCAGGGCCGGCAGGTCGCGCAGCCGCCGGTTGGCGGCCACGACGCCGATGAAATTGCACACCAGCTCGCCCACGCCCTGGGCGGAAAGCGCCTCGTTCAAGGCCGGTCCGGCCTTGGCGATATCGGTCAGCGGGTTGGCCAGCAGCGCCTTCAGCGCCGGGGATTCGGCAATGAGACGGCCGAGCGCCGCCATCTGGCCGACCACATCATTAAGGGCATTGCGCTCGAAAGCCAGCGCATACAAAGCCGCCGCGTAACGCGCGGTAAGTCCGGTCTCGCCTGTGCCTGTGATTTCGGCCAATTTTTTTTTCCCGTATCTGCCGTGGTCGTATACAAAATGCCCCGCCAGGAGGCCCGGGCGGGGCAGTAACATAGGGGATAGGGGACAGCAAGGCCGGAAGTGTATGTAACTCTTCCGCTTAACAATAGTTTTAGCGTTACTCCTGAACCGCGCCCTGAACCGCGCCCTGAACCAGCGCCATCACCGGGCTGTGGTCGGAATAGCTGTAGCAGCTGTTCCGCCCACGCGCATCCGGCTCGGCGGGGCCTTGCGTGGCCGCCTTGGCCTGGCCGCGGATCATGGTCTGGAACGCCACGGTGGCCATGGGCTGCAGCAGCTCGCGCAGATGCGTGCAGCCCTCCCCGCCGCCGAGCCGCGCCAGCGCCTCCTTCATGAAGCCCTTGCCGATACGCAGCCCGACGATGCGCTGCATGTTGGGCGCCGCGCCGAGGCAGTAGCTGTAAGGGGTTTTGTCCATATTCGTGTCGCAGGCGCGGATTTCCATGTCCGGCGCCAGGGTCAGGCGCAGCCACATGTCATGGACCGGCTCGCCCGCCGCGAAGCCGGGACGCTCCACCGTGCCGAGCGAGTAGGTCTTGGCATCGGTCATGTGCCCTTCAATGTCGAAGAGCCCGTCCTCGCGCTCATAGCCGCGCAGCGTGATATCGCGCAGATGCAGCATTTGGCGTGGCGCCGAGCGTGGTAATGGCATGGTCTGGTCCTCCCTCGTCTCCGCAAGCGATTCGCGGAGGCCCCGGATGCGGGGCTCATGCGCCAAATTGGAGCGAAAGCGGCAGACCGGCAACAACCGCCAAGCGCGGCACCCATGCGCCAACCGGGCAGAGCCTCAGTCGTTCGCGGGATAGACCGCCATCAGGCGTTTCTGCTGCCGCCACAGCCCGGCCAGCGCCACCAACCCCACGGGCTTCAGCCCGCGCGCGCGCATTGCAGCACCTATTTTGAACGACTCGCCATAATGGAAAAACTGTTCACGATACGCGCGGCCCAAGGTCATCTCCGGATCCCAGATATTGGTCGCCTCGGAGGCCGCGCCGTTGAACTCGATAATCTTGAAGTTCCGCCCCTCGCGCAGCGCCTCCAGCGACTCGTAACGCAGGTCGATGCGGGAGAAATACACATCGCGCACATCATGCATGATCTCATCGATTCGCGCCTCCAGCGCCGGGGTGACGATGTTGAGCCCATCCTTGAAGGTGGAGCCGCGGCAGTGATTGCCAACAAATACCAGCGTCACGCGCTCGCCCGGCGCCGGTACGGCATCGGCCCTGGCGCCGAGCTTGGGCAGCAGCAGATGTGACACCGCATTGAGCCGTTCATCCGCCGCGACCAGCGCCCGCACGGCGCGCCGGCCATCGCCCGTGACGACAGGGGGGTATTTCAACGTGACGGAGGTAATGCGCCCGCGCGCCGCATCGGGATGGCGGATATAGAAAATCCCGGCTTCGCCCTCATGCGTCACCAGCTCCTGCAACTGCAGCGCGGTGGCGCGGGGAAACGCGGCGAGATAGGCGGCCAGTTCCGCCTCATCACGCACCACGCGCACGCCGACGCCATTGCAGCTCATATCCGGCTTGGCGACCACGGGAAAAGCAAGGCCCGCACCAGCCATGGCAGCCAGGGCCACGGGCAGGTCGGCTGCATCGGCGTGGCCCTGGGTTACCATGGCGGCATAGGGCGCAATCCATGGCCGTGCCACCGTGCCGGCCAGATCCAGTATGTCGTTTTTCGATTCACCGCAGATTCCCCCGGCGGCGATTCGCGGGTTGCTCAGCGAGGGCAAAGTCACGCTGCCGTAGCGCAGGGCTTGCAGCACCCAGAAGAATACGACCGGTATATAGAACAGCCAGCCGGGCCAGAATTCGAAGAACGAGACCGGACTGCGCCGGGACCTTGCGGTCCGTGCGGGAAGGGCCAGGTCGCTCATGGCTTTGTCCTCTTATTATAGGCACGCGCGGCGAGACGCCCGACAGCGATGATCATGAGCAAAAATACACCAAGCCCGGCCCAGCGCCAAATCCCGAGATAATGCATCATCAGCACGCCGAGTTTCAGCGAGACGAAAAACAGCGCGGTGGTCCAGACGAAGGTGGCGGCGATGGCGGCCAGCGCGAACTGCCCAAGCGGCGCGTGCAGAAAGCCGAGCGTGGTATAGGTGGGCAACCGCAGCCCGGGAATGAAGCGGCTGACCACGACGATGGGGAACACGCGCTGCCTCACCCATTTATGCCCGAGATCGCGCCGCTGCGCCGGCACCAGCCGCCGCGCCCAGGCATTCGTGGCCGAAAGCCGGCCCAGCCCGTACAGCCCGATATCGCCCAGCACGATGCCGGCATAAAGTGCCGCCAGGGCCAGTTCGACCGAAAGCGCGCCGCTGGCCACCTGCATCGCTGCCAGCAATGTCGCGGCGTCCTCCAAAATGAAGGTGCCGCCAATGATGATAGCCGCCTGCAGCGGCCAGGAGGCTCCGGCATCGGCGAGCAGGCTGGTGAAACTAGGGATAAGTCCGGCGAGCAGCATGAACCCCGCTCATAGAACCGGATTTCAATTCCACCAAATCCACCCTTTCGCCCCGCGAAAACGGTACAGATATCAACAACCAGTTTCCATCCCGGAAAATGCCGTTCGAAAATTCGCTCTGGTGAGTCAGTTGGCGGTGGCGGGGGAGCACCGGCGCGGAGCGTACGCAAGTACGTGAGCACCGGAGCGCAGCCCGCCGCCGCCAAATGGCCGCCAGAGCGAATTTGCGAATGGCATTTAGGTGCCGGCGTCGGCGGTTAGCATGGCCAGGTGGTCGGTATAGGGGCCGAGCACGAGGCAGGATCGGCCGTGTGCGGAGAGCACGTCGCAGGTTTCGTGGGCGGCGTGGTAACTCAGGCCGGCAAGCTGCGCCGACCATAGCGTGCGGCCATCGTGATCGAGCGGGGCAATCCGGGCGACGCCGATGCCGCGCATCTGGCGCGCGGCAACCGCCTCTGTCCGCGCCACGGTCTTGTGGGAATACACGCCGAGCTGGGCGACCCAGCCGCCCGGCATCGCGCCATGGCCACCCATGGCCACGCGCTGCACCGGCGCGCGCATTGCCCGGTGATGCGGCTCTTCAAATACGGCGGGGCGCTGCCTGTCCAGCGCGGCGATCTGTGCGGGTGAGATGACCTGCGCTGGCCGCGCGCGTGGCGCCGCGTTGCTGGCCAGGGCGGTACCGGGCGCCATAGTGCCCCCGGCAAAGCCGGTATTCAGCATGGCGGTCATCTGCGCGTAGCTGGCGTCCCAGCTCGGCTCGTGCAGTTCCACGCCGATCAGCTCGCGGCCATTACGCATGGCGCTGGTCACCAGATTATGCCGGGCGAGGTCGGTATAGCCGGTTTTCATGCCCGTGGCACCGGCATAGCTGCGCAGCATCTGGTTGTTGCTGTAAACCGGCCGGCCCTGGTAGTAGAACGAGGTTACCTCGAAAAAGCTCTGGAATTGCGGATAGTTCAGCACGATGTCGCGGGCCAGGATCGCAAGATCGCGCGCCGTGGTCACCTGCGCCGGGTTGGGCAGGCCGGAGGCGTTGGCGAACTGCGTCTGCGCCATGCCGAGCGCATGGGCGCGCGCCGTCATCATCTCGGCGCATCGCAGCTCGGAGCCGCCGCCCAGATATTCACCCAGCGCAGTCGCCGCATCATTGGCCGACATGGTGGTCATGGCCAGAATCGCGTCATGGATGGAAATGGTCTGCCCCGCCACCAGGCCGAGCTTCACCGGCTCGACGGATTGCGCGTGCCAGGAAACCGGGATCTGCGTATCGAGCGACATGCGCCCCTGGGCCAGAGCCTGGAAGGCGAGATCGAGTGTCATCAGCTTGGTCAGCGAGGCCGGGTAGCGCGGCACGTCCTCGCCACGGCCGGATATCACGGCACCGGACCGGGCATCGATGAGAATGCTGCTCACCCCCGGCGAGGTCGGGCCAAAGCCGGCCGAAGGCTGCCACGTGGATGAAACCGGGGCATAGGACGGCGTGTAATGATGCACATAGTGATGCGTGTAATGGCGCATATAGTGATGATCACTGCGGGCGGCACCGGGGGAAGCGGCCAGCAGCGAGAGGCATAGCCCCGCTACGGACGTCATGATCACCGGCAAAAACCGTCCCTGCCCCAACCTCTTCACCATGCGGCGCGCCCCTGCTCGACTATGTCCATCTGGCATCTAATCCACGGCCCCGCGTTTTGTCGAGGACAAAACGCCCGCAAAATTACGAAATTTATGTAAAGCCAAGGCGTTACCGAAGGACACTCACGTTTTTGGTCGGACCGCCTCAACATGAAGACATTTTCACCCGCGTGACAATATTGTGCAATGCACAAAAAATGATTGACGCCGTTTAAAGCATTGACCTATAACCACGCTGCTGCACTGCGGTATCGCCGTAATCGCTCGCCTGGTTGGAGCCTTGTGCAGTTATTCTTGTTCCAGCGGGAGACATCAGATTATGAGCGCCACGAAATCCAAAGCCGCCGCCGCCACCGAGGCCGCGTCCGCCACCATCGAAACCGCGAACGACGCAACTGTGAAGAATTTCGAGAAATCCATCTCCGCCGTGCGCGAGGGGATTGAGAAAGCGACCAAAGGGCTTGAGACATCTCAGGCCAAGCTCAAGGAAGGCGTCGAGAAAGCCGTGAAAACATCCGAGGAAATGCTGGCCTTCAGCAAGGGCAACATGGAAGCCTTCGTCAAGGCGACCCAGATTTACGCCACCGGGTTCCAGGACCTGTCCAAGCACATCGCCGCCTCCTCCAAGGCCTCGATCGAGGAATCCGTCGCGTTCAGCAAGTCGCTGATGGGTGTGAAATCCGTCAAGGAAGCCGTCGATCTGCAGACCGGCTTCGCCAAATCCTCCATCGAAAAGGCGGTTGCCGAGAGCAACAAGCTGACCGATGCCACCGTGAAGCTGACCGAGCAGGCGATCGCCCCGATCACCGCCCGCATCTCGCTCGCCGTGGAAACCTTCGGCAAGTCCCACTAATCTGAGGCTTGTCTCCCACCTTCCGCCTGGTGCCCACGCGGCACCAGGCGCCTGGACGAAATAAAAAAGCCGGCCCGGCTATGGGCCGGCTTTTTTATTGGGAAAACTGGCGTTGGGAGGATTTTCCTGTTTGCCACCTTTTCATGCTAATATCGGGTGAACACGTACACGCTCTCTTCACGAAGTCATGTTTTTGTCACTGGCGAAGAAAAACCCTCTTTCAATCATGGCACGCCATTCGATATGCTGAAGATCAAGGCGGCTGAAGACGCGGCGTGGCGTAGATATGGAACCCGCGGATTGGTGCAGGATGTTGAGTGGCATGAGTGACAACGATAAACGCAAGGGTACCGAGGGCCCGAATACCGGCGTGGTGGTGAAGCCGCGGCCGAAGACTCGCAAGCCCACCATGTACAAGGTACTGATGCTGAACGATGACTACACGCCGATGGAGTTCGTCGTGCATGTGCTGGAGCGCTTCTTCCAGAAGTCCCGCGACCAGGCGACGCAGATCATGCTGCATGTGCATCGCCGCGGCGTGGGGGTGTGCGGTGTTTATACTTATGAGGTGGCGGAGACCAAGGTGACCCAGGTGATGGATCTGGCGCGCCAGAACCAGCATCCGCTGCAATGCACGATTGAGAAAGAATGAGACTCTATTTTATCCAAGCGTCACTATGTATTCAGAAACTCCGGCGTGCCGGAGTCGCAAGGTAAAGCCGGCCGGGCAGGCTGTTTTCCGCCCGGAACTCAAAGCGCCGGCCTCCGGCGTGAAAGAATATGGTCATGCTATCGCGCAATCTTGAACAGACACTGCACCGGGCGCTGCAACTCGCGGCCGACCGCAAGCACGAATACGCCACGCTGGAGCATCTCCTGCTTGGCCTGGTGGATGACGCCGACGCGCTCACCGTGTTGCGCGCCTGCGGCGTGGATATTGAAAAGATCAAAAAAGACCTGACTGAATTCCTCGACAAGGATCTCGCGGGTCTGGCAACCGACCGTGCCGGCGACCCCAAGCCCACCGCCGGCTTCCAGCGCGTGGTGCAGCGCGCCGCCATCCACGTGCAATCCTCCGGGAGAGATGAGGTTTCCGGAGCAAATGTGCTGGTTGCCTTGTTCTCCGAGCGCGAGAGCCATGCCGTGTATTTCCTGCAGTTACAGGACATGACCCGGCTGGATGCCGTCAACTTCATCAGCCATGGCATCGCCAAGAGCCCCGGCAAATCCGCGCCGCGCACGCCCACCGGCTCCTCGGAACCTGTGGAGCCGAATGAGCGCGAGGAAAAAGGCAGCGCCAAGCGCGGCCAGGACGCGCTCTCCACCTACTGCGTCAATCTCAACAAGCGCGCCAAGGAGGGCAAGATCGACCCGCTGATCGGGCGCGAGCACGAGATTGAGCGCACCATCCAGATCCTGTGCCGCCGCACCAAGAACAACCCGCTCTACGTGGGCGATCCCGGCGTCGGCAAAACCGCCATCGCCGAGGGGCTGGCCAAGCGCATCATTGATGGCGACGTGCCGGAAGTGCTGCTCAACTGCACCATCTTCGCGCTCGACATGGGCTCGTTGCTGGCCGGCACGCGCTATCGTGGCGATTTTGAGGAGCGGCTGAAGGCAGTCGTCACCGAGATGGAAAATTCGCCCGGCGCGATCTTGTTCATCGACGAGATCCATACCGTTATCGGCGCCGGAGCGACCTCCGGTGGCGCCATGGATGCCTCAAACCTGCTGAAGCCCGCTCTGGCCCAGGGCTCCCTGCGCTGCATCGGCTCGACCACCTACAAGGAATTCCGCAACTATTTCGAGAAGGACCGCGCCCTGGTGCGGCGATTCCAGAAAATAGATGTGAACGAGCCCTCGATCGAGGATACCGTGAAAATTCTCAAAGGCCTTAAAACCGCCTACGAGAAGCACCACAAGGTCCGCTACACTGACGATGCGATCCGCGCCGCCGTGGAGCTTTCGGCCAAATACATCAACGACCGCAAGCTGCCGGACAAAGCCATCGACGTGATCGACGAGGCCGGGGCCGCGCGCATGCTGCAACCCGAGAGCAAGCGGCGCAAAACCGTGACGCTCAAGGATGTCGAGGAGATGGTCGCCAAAATCGCGCGCATCCCGCCAAAATCGATCTCCACCGACGACAAGGAAGTGCTACGTAATCTCGAGCGCGACCTGAAATCGATGGTGTTCGGGCAGAATGCCGCCATCGAGGCGCTGTCCGCGGCCATGAAGCTCTCCCGCGCCGGGCTGCGCGACCCCGAGAAACCGATCGGCAACTACCTGTTCTCCGGCCCCACCGGCGTCGGCAAGACTGAGGTGGCGCGGCAACTCGCCTCGACCTTAGGGATCGAGCTGACCCGCTTCGACATGTCCGAATACATGGAACGGCATTCCGTCTCACGCCTCATCGGCGCGCCGCCGGGCTATGTCGGGTTCGACCAAGGTGGCCTGCTGACCGATGCGATCGACCAGCACCCACATTGCGTGCTGCTGCTCGACGAGATCGAAAAAGCCCATCCCGACCTGTTCAACATCCTTCTGCAGATCATGGACCATGGCAAACTCACGGACCATAACGGCAAGAAGATCGACTTCCGCAACGTGATCCTGATCATGACCACGAATGCGGGCGCCTCCGACATGGCGAAAGCCGGCATCGGCTTTGGCCGCGCGGTACGCGTGGGCGAGGATGAAGAGGCCGTCAAACGCCTGTTCACGCCGGAATTCCGCAACCGGCTGGATGCGATCATCCCCTTCGCCTCGCTGACGCCGGAAATCGTCGGTCGTGTCGTCGAGAAGTTCGTGATGCAGCTCGAAGCCCAGCTCGCGGACCGCAATGTCACCATCGAGCTGTCCTCGGCCGCCAAGGAGTTCCTGGCCGAACGCGGTTTCGAGCCGCTATACGGCGCAAGGCCGCTGGCCCGCGTCATCCAGGAGCTCATCAAAAAGCCGCTGGCCGAAGAGCTGCTGTTCGGCAAGCTGGTGAAAGGTGGGGCGGTGAAGGTGACCGTGAAGGACAACAAGCTGGCCTTCGAAGTCGCCGAAGCCCCTACCCTCGCTCTGCCCAAGCCCGAGCCGGAAGAGGGCGACGAAGGCGGCGAGAAAGCCCCCGAGGAAGTGACCTGAAACGTAAAGCGAGCTGAAACATAAAAGGCCAGGGTTCCGCCCCTGGCCTTTTTTTACTTCAGGAGCATGCGGCCGCCCACGACCGCCAGTATCGCACCGAGGCAGGTTTTCAAAATGCGGTCATTCGCGAAGCGCGCCAGATAGCTGCCGGCGATGATGCCGGGAATGGAGCCGACCAGCAGCGATTCGAGCAGCGGGAAATTAATATTGCCGAGATACCAATGGCCCAGACCGGCCAGAAGCGTCAGCGGCACGGCATGGGCGATGTCGGAACCGACGATTCGGACCACGGGCAGGCGCGGGTAGAGGATGACCAGCGCCACAGTGCCCAGCGCCCCGGCGCCGACCGATGACAGCGAGACCAACACCCCGAGAATGGCACCGACCAATACGGTGAGCCAGGCCGGGCTATTGAGCCCGGCCTCGGGAAAGCGGCCATTGATCCATGTGATGATGATATCCCGGAACAGCAGCGCGATGGCGCTCAGCAGCAGGGCCACACCGAGGGTGAGAGAGACCATGCTAGTCACGGATTTGCTGGCGATGCCGAAATGCGCGATCAGGATAAGACATAGAATAGTGGCGGGGACCGAGCCCACGGCGAGGCGGCGCACGATTCGCCATTCCACGGTTTTGCCGGCGCTGTGGATGGTGGTGCCAACCGTTTTGGTCGCCGCGGCGAAAAGCAGGTCGGTACCGACAGCGGTGGTGGGGTGAAAGCCGAACACCATGATGAGCAGAGGCGTCATCAGCGAGCCGCCACCCACGCCGGTCATGCCGACCAGAAAGCCGACGAGCAGACCCGAGAGGGCATAGCCGGGGATGATGGCCAAATGATCCACTAAGTTCATAGGCTTTCCTAACATACCGCTCATCCGGCGGGCAATCCTTATCGGCGCGCCGGTTCAGGCGCGCGGATGCGCCCGGCGCCAGACATCCATGAGCTGCGCGGTATCGACATCGGTATAGCTTTGCGTGGTGGAAAGGCTGGCATGGCCGAGCAGCTCCTGGATGGAACGCAGATCCGCCCCGCCGGCTAGGAGATGCGTGGCAAAAGAATGCCGCAGCGCATGCGGCGTGGCATGTTCCGGCAGGTTTTCGAGGCGGCGGAAATCGCGCAGCGCCTTCTGCGCCACCCCGGCATTGAGCCGGCCGCCGCGCGCGCCCGTGAAAAGCGGTTCGGCGCGGCCGGGATGGGGGTGCAGCTTGAGCCAGGCGGCGATGGCCTGGCGCACCACGGGCAGCAGCGGTACGATGCGCTGTTTATTACCCTTGCCGGTCACGCGCAGCGCGTCATCGGCGGCCGGCATATCCCCCACATTCAACTGCAGCGCCTCGTTGATGCGCAGGCCGGCGCCATAAAGCAGCGTCATCAGCGCCGAGTCGCGGGCCTGAATGGCGACCGAGTCGCTGGCATCGCCGATATCGAATGCCACTATCCTGGCGGCTTCCGGTGTCAGGGCCTTCGGCAAGGGGCGTTTCGGGCGCGGCCGGGTAATCAGCAACAGCGCGGTGCTCTCCAGCCCGTGCCGGGCCTTGAGGAAGCGGAAAAAGGTTCGCAAGGCCGAGAGCTTGCGCGCCCGCGTCGCGTTGATGTCGCCCTGCTGGGCGGCGCGGGCCAGGAAGGCGCGGAAATCGGCCGCTGTCAGCCCGGCAAGCGTGACAAGGCCGGGTGTCTCCCCGGTATGCTCGCCGATAAAGCCGAGAAATGCCCGCACATCGCGGGCATAGGTCTCGACGGTCTTTTCCCCGGCCCGGCGTTCACCGCCGAGCCAGGCGCAGAATTCAAGGCATAAATCGTCAGACAATGCTCTGCCCGGTGGCCGCCCAATCCTTCAGGAAGGCGGCGAGGCCCTTATCCGTCAGCGGGTGGTGGTAGAGCTGCCTGATCACGGCGGGCGGGATGGTCGCGACATCCGCACCCATCTTGGCCGCCTCGATCAGATGGATCGGGTTGCGGATGGAGGCGACCAGCACCTCGGTTTTGATGGCGGGGTAATTGGCGTAAATCTGCACGATATCGGCGATCAGCTCCATGCCGTTCTGGCCGATATCATCGAGCCGCCCGACAAACGGGGAGATGAACGCGGCGCCGGCCTTGGCCGCCAGCAGTGCCTGGGCGGCGGAGAAGCACAAGGTCACATTCACCATGGTGCCCTCCTGCGCCAGCGCGTAGCAGGCTTTCAGCCCGTCCTGGGTCAGCGGCACTTTTATCGTCACGTTGCTGGCGATCTTTTTCAGCACGGCGGCCTCGGCCAGCATCGCCTTATACTCGGTCGCCGCCACCTCGGCGCTCACCGGCCCCTGCACCAGCTCGCATATCTCGGCGATGACCTCGAGAATATTGCGCCCGGATTTGGCGATGAGGGAGGGGTTTGTGGTCACGCCATCCAGCAGGCCGGTGGCGGCCAGCTCGCGGATCTCGGCGATTTCGGCGGTGTCGACAAAGAATTTCATGGGTCTCTTTCAGGTGAACATGTTCTGGCCGTAAGCATACAGCATGACCCGCCTCAGTCGAACCCCCCGCGTCAGCGTTCTGCTCCCCTTTAAGTTCGACACGGCCTTCACCTACGAGGCCGAGGCCATGCTGGCCCCGGGCACGCTGGTGCGCGTGCCGCTGGGCAGCCGCATGGTGGTGGGCGCGGTGTGGGACGAGCCAGCCGACGCGGCCGTGAAGGCCAAGCCCGTGGCCGAGCTGCTGGATTTTCCGCCCCTGCCCGAAACCCTTATGAAGTTCATCGACTGGGTGGCCGGCTACACTTTGGCCAGGCGCGGCGATGTGCTGGCCCTGGGCCTGAAAGAAGCGCTGCTGGCGGCGCCCCCCAAACGCGCCAAGCATTTCGCCTTTGGCGGCGCCGATCCCGCCTTGCCCGGCCCTGCCCTCTCCCACAGCCAGAGCCTGGCGGCCGATGCCCTGCGCGCCGCGGTCGCGGTGCAGACATTCAGCGTCACCTTACTCGATGGCGTCACCGGCTCAGGCAAGACGGAAGTGTACATGGAAGCCGTGGCGGAAGCGTTGCGGCAGGGGCGCCAGGTGCTGGTGCTGCTGCCGGAAATCGCCCTCTCCATCCAATTCCTGGAGCGTTTTCTCGCGCGTTTCGGCGCCCGCCCCGCCGCCTGGCATTCCGAGCTCACCCCGGCCCAGCGCCGCGAGACCTATCGCGCCGTCGCACAGGGCCGTGCCGATGTGGTGGTCGGCGCGCGCTCGGCGCTGTTCCTGCCCTTTCCCGCCCTCGGCCTCATCGTGGTGGATGAGGAGCATGAAAGCGCCTTCAAGCAGGAAGACGGCGTGATGTACCATGCCCGCGACATGGCGGTGGTGCGGGCCAAATTCTGCAGCAGCCCCGCCGTGCTGGTCAGCGCCACGCCGAGTCTTGAAAGCGTCGAGAACGCCGCTGCCGGGCGCTACAAAAAACTCGACCTGCCGGCCCGGCACGGCGGCGCCACAATGCCCGCGGTGCATGCCATAGACCTGCGCGCCGACCCGCCGGAGCGCGGCAAGTTCCTCTCACCCAGGCTTGTGGCGGCAATGCGCGAGACCCTCCAGCGCGGCGAGCAGGCCATGCTGTTCCTCAACCGCCGCGGCTATGCGCCCCTCACCCTGTGCCGGACCTGCGGGCACCGTATCTCTTGCCCGCATTGCTCGGCCTGGCTGGTCGAGCACCGCGCGCACGCGCGCCTCATCTGCCACCATTGCGGCCATACCGTGCAAAAACCCGCGCGCTGCCCCTCCTGCGAGGCCGAGAATTCCTTTGTGCCCATAGGCCCCGGGGTGGAGCGCATCGCCGAGGAGGTCGCCGAACTCTTCCCCGAGACTGAGGCGCTTGTCATGGCCTCCGACATCATCACCGGCCCGGCCCAGGCGCAGGACGCCGCCAGCCGGATCGAGCGGCGCGAGGTCGGCATCATCATCGGCACGCAAATGGTCGCCAAAGGCTGGCATTTTCCGCATCTCACCTTGGTCGGGGTGGTCGATGCCGATCTCGGCCTCGCCGGCGGCGATCTGCGCGCCGGCGAACATACGGTGCAGATGCTCCACCAGGTGGCCGGGCGCGCCGGCCGCGCCGAAGCACCAGGCACCGTGCTGCTGCAAAGTTTTGCCCCGGAGCATCCCGTCATCGCCGCTTTGCTCTCTGGCGACCTGCCGGAATTTCTCGCCCAGGAAGCCGCCTTGCGCCGCCCCGGCCATTGGCCCCCTTTCGGCCGGCTCGCCGCGCTCATCATCAGCGCCGCCGAAGAACGCCTCGCCGACCAGATCGCCCGCGACCTCGCCCGCGCCGCACCGCGCGGCCCCGGCATCGAAGTGCTCGGCCCGGCCCCGGCCCCCATCTCGCTCCTGCGCGGCAAATTCCGCCGTCGCCTGCTGCTTAAAACCAGCCGCGACATCGCCGTCCAGCCCCTGCTCCGCACCTGGCTCGCCCAGCTCGACATACCGCGCGCGGTCCGCGTCGATATCGACATCGATCCGGTTTCGTTCATGTAAAAGGCCAGGGCTCCGCCCTGGACCCGCCGGGGCCTGAGGCCCCGGACCCCCGCTACTTAAGACTTAAAAAAGAGGCCTGCCTCCGTGCTGTTTCAAACAGCTAAGTGGCAGGCCTCTTTTTTAAGTCTTGACTAATGGGGTCTGGGCCTCAGGCCCAGCGGGGTCCAGGGGCGGAGCCCTGGCCTTTTTACACGGCCGGAACCCGGGCCGTTGCCGCTGCGGGCCGGGACAGGAGCAGGTACAGCGCGCCGGCGACCACGAAGGAGACGATGAAGGTGGCGTCGCCGAATTGTGGGAATTTTGTTGCGAAAGGGCCAGTATACAGGGCCTGGTTATAGAAGGGCCAGCTTACCGCGATGGTGGCGACCCAGGCGCAGAACGCCGCGCTGACCGGGAGGCGCGAGGTACGGGTGGTGAGGTGGCAGAGCAGGGTTATGGCGATCCAGGGCACCGTCCAGTAGCCGAGCACGAGCAGGAAGTTTTCGTAATTGGTGATGAAATTGGCGGCCGCGAGAACGGAGACCACCGTGCCGATGGCGCCGGTGATCAGCGCCGCGACATGCTGTTTGAGCTTGATGCCGATGGCGAGAACCGAGAGGGTGGCGGAGTAGATATTGATGATATTGGCGGCGATGGTCCCGAGGATGACGGCGATGAGGAAGGGGATTTTGAACCAGTCCGGCATCCAGGCAGTGAACAGGTCCGAGGGCTTGGAGAATGAAACGGAGGCACCGATGAGCGCGCCGAGCGCTTCGATCCACACGCAGGAGATGAGCGCGCCCGCGAAAGCGTGGGTGAACACGGTTTTTTTCACACCGGCGGCGTTGGTTTCGGTACGCAGGTAGCGGGTGTAATCGGAGGAATAGGGAATCCAGCCCACGACATAGCCCACCATGATGGACATTGTGAGCATGAAGGCGCCGGAAAAACCGCCCACCGCGGCCTCGGCCTTCACATTCGCGGGCACGGAGAGACCGAGATGCTTCACGGCCACCACGGTGAGGGCGAGGAAGGCGAGGGTCAGAACGTAGACGAGGTATTTTTCGGCGGTCTGGATGATGTCATGCCCGAAGAAGGCGATGGCGATCTGCACGGCCGAGAGCAGCACGACCGAGACGATGAGGTTGCCGCCGAAGAAATATTGCAGCGCATAGGCCCCGGCGATGGTGTTGACCGCGAACCAGGAGAAGCCGCCGAAGAAATTGAGCAGCGAGGGCAGCTTGTTGCCGATCCGGCCGAACCAGTTGGCGCCCTGGATCATCTGCGGCAAGCCGTAATCGACGCCGAAGGTGGCAAAGAACGCCAGTATGAGGCAGCCCAGCACATTGGCGAGGACGATGGCGGTGAGTGCCGCCGAGAAGGACAGGCCGAGCCAGCCCGTGGCCAGGGCGCCGGTGGTCAGCGTGGCGAACTCTATATTGGCGGCCATCCACAGGCCGAATACGGCCTTCGGGCTGCCATGAGTCTCTTTCAGCGAGACCTCCGCGATGCCTTTTTCTTCAATAATATTAAACAGCTCGGGGGTTGCTTCAGCGGTCATATTCGCTCCGTACGGCACCGGGCCGGGCTAAGGATAATTCCCCGCACATGGCGCAGAGCAGCTATGCCATTTAGGGATACAGCCGGAATCTGCCCATTTATATGCTTAACGTCAATGTAATATTCCTCAGAGCGCGCCCTGAAATTGTGCCGCAACGGGCAGGCCTGGCGCGGTGAGCGACGGCACCGTGCGGTGCATCAGCAGCAATACGGCGAAGAACAACATGGCCCAGCCGAGCATGCCGCCCACGGAGCGCAGCGCCAGCACGACATAGAAGGCGGTGAGGCCGAGCAGCACGCAAAGTTGCCAATGCGGGCTGAAAACGCCGAGATAGCGCATCGCCGCGCTGAACTGGTCATCAACGACACCGACTCCGCGCATCACCATCACGCAGATCATCACGACGCCCACGGCAAATTGTTCAACCGCCTTCATGAACACCTCCCTAACCAGATGCTTTATTATAGGAAATATCGCGGCTCAGCCCAAGCATTATTCCAGTGTTTCAACATCCCGCAGAGCGGGAAACAGCCGCATCCACAACAAGGCGACCGCCACGGTGCCGATTCCGCCCAGAATCACGGCCGGCACGGCGCCGAACAGGGCGGCGGTGAAGCCACTCTCGAATTCACCCAGCTGGTTGGAGGCATTGATGAACAGGAAGTTCACCGCGCCGACCCGGCCGCGCATGTCATCGGGCGTGCGGAGCTGGACCAGTGAGAGGCGGATGACGACGCTGATCATATCCGCCCCGCCCATGACCACAAGGGCAATGACCGAAAGGGCGATGGAGCGCGACAGGCCGAACACGATGGTGGCCAGGCCGAACAGGATGACACCCTGAAACATGCGCAGGCCGACCCGACCTTCGAGCGGACGGCGCGCCAGCCAAGCCGAGACCACCAGCGCCCCGATGGCCGGCGCCCCGCGCAACAGGCCGAGCCCCCAGGGGCCGGTATGCAATATGTCCCTGGCATAGATGGGCAGCAGCGCCGTGGCCCCGCCCAGCAGCACCGCGAAGAGGTCGAGCGAGATGGTGCCGAGAATCGCCGGATTGCGCCGCACGAAGCCAACCCCGGCGAACAGCTCCCTGAAACCCGGCGGGGCATTCGGCGCCACCGGACGCTCGACACGGGTAAAGCCGAGCAGCAGGGTTGAAAGCCCCCAGCCCACCGCCATCACGGCATAAGGCAGACCGGGCGAAATGGCGTATACCACGCCGCCCAGAGCCGGACCGATGAAGGTTGCCGCCTGGAACACGCTGGAAGTGATCGCCGTGGCTTTCTGCAGCATGCCCTCGGGCACCACGCCGGGCAGCAGCGCGCTTATGGCCGGGCGTTCGAAGGCCCGCGATGCGCCCATGACCATCACCGCCGCGAAAATCTCCGGCACGGTGAGCCAGTGCATGAAGGTGCCGCAGGCGAAGATCACGGAAACCGCGCTCTCGGCCGCTTGGCATATCTGCACCACCCGGCGGCGCTCGTAACGGTCGGCCGCATGGCCGGCGAAAAAGGTGAGCCCCGCAACCGGGAGGAATTGCATGAGCCCGATCAGCCCGAGATCGAACGCGCTATGCGTAAGAGCATAGACCTGCCAGCCGATGGCGACCGCCGCAATCTGATAGGCGAAGCTGGAAATCCCGCGCACCGCGAAGAATAACGCGAAACCACGATAACGAAACAGCGCCCCGGCGCCTGGAGAGGAAGTTGCGATTGCGCCAGAACCCATGACCTTGTTTTATGCGTCCCGGCAACATCGCACCATAGCCATTCCCGCATGGCGCTTGCGCGGCCCCGGCTTTGGTCCTAGCAACCTGCCACTTTTGGTCTTTTTCGGGAGCTTGTCATGTCTTACAGGGTTGCGGTTGTCGGTGCCACCGGGGCGGTCGGGCGCGAGATCCTCAAAACCCTGGACGAGCGCAATTTCCCGATCCGCGACATCGTCGCCCTCGCCTCACCGCGCTCAGCCGGCCAGCAGGTCTCGTTCGGCGAGGATAAGGTGCTGACCGTGAAAAACCTCGAAACCTTCGATTTTACGGGCTGGGATATCGCCCTGTTCTCGCCCGGCGCGGCCGTCTCGGCCATCCACGCGCCGCGCGCCGGGGCGCAAGGCTGCGTTGTCATCGACAACACATCGCAATTCCGCATGGATCCGCTTGTGCCCCTGGTCGTGCCGGAGGTTAATCCCCAGGATATCGCCAAATTCGCGGCGAAAAACATTATCGCCAACCCGAATTGCTCGACCATCCAGATGGTCGTGGCGTTGAAGCCCCTGCATGATAAATTCAAGGTCAAGCGCGTGGTGGTGAGCACCTACCAATCGGTCTCCGGCGCCGGCAAGGAGGGCATGGACGAGCTCTACAACAACACCAAGGCGCATTACGGCATCGATTCCAAGAGCATCCGCCCGGAAGTGTTCCAGAAGGATATTTCCTTTAATTGCATCCCGCAGATCGACATCTTCATGGATGACGGCGCCACCAAGGAAGAGTGGAAGATGGCGGTCGAGACCAAGAAAATCCTCGACCCGAAGATCGAGGTTATCGCCATGTGCGTGCGCGTGCCGGTGTTCATCTCCCATTCCGAATCGGTGTTCGTGGAGTTCGAAAATCCGGTGAGTGTCACCGAAGCCCGCGCCGCCCTGCGCCACGCGCCGGGTGTGGTGGTGCAGGATGAGCGCACCGAAGGCGGCTACGCCACCCCCACCGAATGCAAGGGTGAGGACGCCGTGTTCGTCTCGCGCATCCGCAAAGACCCCACCGTGCCCAACGGGCTGGTGTTCTGGTGCGTGTCGGACAATTTGCGCAAGGGGGCGGCGCTGAATGCGGTTCAAATAGCCGAAGTGCTCGTCGCGCAAGGGTTGTTGCGCAAGGCCGCGTAAGGAAGGCCAGGGCTCTGCCCCTGGCCTTTTCTTACTCCACCCGGCGCAACAGCCCATGACACGGCTGGCATTTCTGCGTATGTCACGGGCATGACTGGTACACCGCTTGAGCTGATCCGCAATTTTTCGATTATCGCGCATATTGACCATGGCAAGTCCACCTTGGCGGATCGTTTGATCCAGCATTGCGGCGGGCTCACCGCGCGTGAGATGACCGAGCAGGTGCTCGATAACATGGATATCGAGAAGGAGCGCGGCATCACCATCAAGGCGCAGACGGTGCGGCTGGAATACCCCGCCCACGACGGCAAAACCTATGTGCTGAACCTCATGGACACGCCCGGCCATGTCGACTTCGCCTATGAGGTTTCGCGCTCCCTGGCCGCCTGCGAGGGCTCGCTGCTGGTGGTGGATGCCTCACAAGGTGTGGAAGCCCAGACCCTGGCCAATGTGTACCAGGCGATCGATGCGCATCACGAGATTGTGCCGGTGCTCAACAAGATCGACCTGCCGGCCGCCGATGTGCCGCGCGTAAAACAGCAGATCGAGGATGTCATCGGCATCGACGCCTCGGAGGCGGTGGAAATCTCGGCGAAAACCGGCATCAACATCGAGGGCGTGCTGGAAGCCCTGGTCACCCGCCTGCCGCCGCCCCAGGGTGAGCGCGACGCCCCGCTTTCCGCCCTGCTGGTGGATTCCTGGTACGACCAGTATCTCGGCGTGGTGATCCTGGTCCGCATTAAAAACGGCGTGCTGAAACGTGGCCAGAAAATCCGCATGATGTCGAACAACGCCGCCCACCCGGTGGAGCAGCTCGGCGTGTTCACGCCCAAAATGCGCCCTGTGGACCAGCTCGGCCCGGGCGAGATGGGCTATATCACCGCCGCCATCAAGACCGTCGCCGATTGCAACGTGGGTGACACCATCACCGATGACCGCAACCCGGTGGCCGAGGCGCTGCCCGGGTTCAAGCCTTCCGTGCCGGTGGTGTGGTGCGGGCTGTTCCCGGTCGATGCCGATGATTTCGAGAAATTGCGCGACAGCCTCTCCAAGCTGCGCCTCAACGATGCCAGCTTCCATTATGAGGCCGAGACCTCGGCGGCTCTGGGCTTCGGTTTCCGCTGCGGGTTTCTGGGGCTGCTGCATCTGGAGATCATCCAGGAGCGGCTTTCGAGAGAATTCGACCTCAATCTGATCGCCACCGCCCCCTCGGTGGTCTATCATGTGTTCAAAACCAATGGCGAGATGGAGCCGCTGCACAACCCGGCCGACATGCCGGACGGCTCGATCATCGACCATATCGAGGAGCCCTGGATCAAGGCCACCATCATGGTGCCGGACGAATATCTCGGCGCCATCCTCACCCTCTGCTCCGAACGCCGCGGCCAGCAGGCGGACCTCACCTATGTCGGCAACCGCGCCATGGCGGTGTACCGCCTGCCGCTGAACGAGGTCGTGTTCGATTTCTACGACCGTTTGAAATCGGTGAGCCGCGGCTATGCCAGTTTCGACTATCAGATCGAGGATTACGCCGAGGCCGACCTCGTGAAAATCTCCATACTGGTGAACCAGGAGCCGGTGGACGCGCTCTCCTTCATCGCCCATCGCAGCCAGGCCGAAAGCCGGGGCCGCTCGATCTGCGGCAAGCTCAAGGAGCTGATCCCCAAGCAGCTCTTCAAGATCGCCATTCAGGCGGCCATCGGCGGCCGGGTGATCGCGCGCGAGACCATCTCAGCGCTTTCCAAGGACGTGACGGCGAAATGCTACGGCGGCGATATCAGCCGCAAGCGCAAGCTGCTGGACAAGCAGAAAGAGGGCAAAAAGCGCATGCGCCAGTTTGGCAAGGTGGAAATCCCGCAAAGCGCTTTCCTCGCCGCCCTGAAAATGGACGCCTGAATTTATCCCCCTGCCCTTGTTATGGGGCGGCAGTTTGGCTACAGAGGCCGCCTGCGCTGGAGAGATGGCCGAGCGGCTTAAGGCGCACGCTTGGAAAGCGTGTGTGCGTGAAAGCGTACCCAGGGTTCGAATCCCTGTCTCTCCGCCAGCGCCCCATTCCTCCTTGAAAATCAACTAGGTAGCTGAATTCACCGGCGCGCTGCCCGGCTTCAACCGGCGGCGTCGGGCTCCTCCTCAAAAACCGGGGGGTTGATTCATGTGCCGCAGAACGTCCGGTAGATACCACCGCCGGGCGGTGGCGGCGCGGCATAGGCGGCATGGGCGGGCTGGTCGCCATACGGCGTGGCGAGGATGGCCAGCAGCTTCTCAAATTCCGAGAAATCCCCCGCCAGCGCCGCTGCGATGACAGCTTCGACACGGTGGTTGCGGGGGATGAAGGCGGGATTCACGCGCTGCATGGCGGCGCGGCGAGCAACATCGTCCCCCGGTTCACGCGCCAGCCTGGCGCGCCAGCCGGGCGCCCATTCATCATAGCCGGCAGGTACGGTGAACAGCTCCCGCATTGCGGCATCGGCAGCAGGGCTTACGGCGGCATCGCACAGGCGGCGGAAGCTCAGCGTGAAATCCGCCCGGGCGGCGGCCATGCGGCGCAGAAAATCCTCCGCCAGCGCGGTATCGCCTTCCTGCGCCGTGAACAGGCCGAGCTTGCGCCGCAGCCCGCCATGATAGGCGGCGTTGAACAGCCCGGCAAAACTGTCGAGCGCCGCATTCGCCTCGGCCAACGCCGCATCCTCCGTTTCGGCCAAAAGCGGCAGCAGGCATTCGGCCAGGCGGCACAGATTCCAGCGCGCGATGCCCGGCTGCCGCCCATAGGCGTAGCGGCCCGCGGCGTCGATCGAGCTGAACACGGTGGCGGGGTCATAGGCATCCATGAAGGCACAGGGGCCATAATCGATGGTCTCGCCCGAGATCGACATGTTATCGGTGTTCATCACGCCATGGATGAAGCCGACCAGCAGCCATTGCGCCACCAGCTCCGCCTGCCGCGCGACCACCCCTTCAAGAAAAGCACGGTACGGCGAAGCCGCGGCGGCGGCATCGGGGTAGTGCCGGGCGATGGCGTAATCCGCCAGCCGCCGCAGCCCCGCCGTATCGCCCCGCGCGGCAAAAAACTGGAAAGTGCCGATGCGGATATGGCTTTGCGCCACCCGGGTGAGCACGGCGCCGGGCGGCATCCCCTCCCGCGCCACAACCTCGCCCGTGGCGGCGGCGGCGAGAGCGCGGGTGGTGGGAATGCCGAGCGCGGCCATCGCCTCGCTGACCAGATACTCGCGCAGCACCGGGCCGAGAGCCGCCCTTCCATCACCCCGGCGTGAGAACGGCGTGGGGCCCGAACCCTTCAACTGGATGTCGCGGCGGATGCCGTCACGCCCGACCACCTCGCCCAGCAATATCGCCCTTCCATCGCCGAGCTGCGGCACGAAATTGCCGAACTGGTGCCCGGCATAGGCCAGGGCAATGGGCGTGGCGCCCTCTGGAATGGTCTGGCCCGTGAATATTTCAGCACCTTCCGGCCCGGCCAGCCTCTCGGCATCCAGCCCCAGCTGGCGCGCCAGCTTGGTGTTGAAGCTGATGAGCCGCGGCGCCGGCACCGGCGTGGGCAAGGTGTGGGTGAAGAAGCCCTCGGGCAGGCGGGCATAGCTGTTATCGAAGGGGATCGGCCCGGTCATGGCGCCGGCCTGGCTGGAGCCGCGCCCGGCCAGCTCTGCAGCGCGACATCGACCAGCGCGAACAGCTCCGCGGCTGTGGCGCCGTCATGCGCCTGGATGGCGATGCCCTGGGCCAGCGCCATCACGAACCGGCCGATGGCCTTGGTATCGGTATCCGGCGGCAGCTCGCCCGCGCGCACGGCATCGCGCACATGCCCGGCAATCTGCTCACAGCGCGCGGTCCGCAACCCGGCGATACTATCCGCCAGCCCCTCATGCTCGGCGCGGCAGGTCAGCATGCCGGCCGTGACCATGCAGCCGGCGGGGAAATCCGGGTCGGTCGCGGCGCGCACGGTATCATGGAGCAGCTTGCGTATCTGGTCACGGACCGGGCCGGTACAGGCCAGATGCGGCAGGTCCGGGCGTTGCAGATAGAGCGCCAGCGCCTCGCGAAACAGCGCCTCCTTGCTCCCGAAAGCGGCATACAGGCTGGGTGGCGCTATGTTCATGGCGGCGGTGAGGTCGGCGATCGACACGCCCTCATAGCCATGCTTGCTGAACAGCTTCATGGCGATGCGCAGCGCCTCATCGCGATCAAACGCGCGCGGCCGCCCGGCTGTCAGGTTTGGTTTGTGCTTCATGGTCCCTAGATTGGTCGCGTCCTCATGCCGTCAATCTCTCCCCTGCCCCGCCTCTGCCCCACCTCTGGCCCGCGCCAGGCTCATGCCGGCGCGGCATTATTATTCGCCGCTTGTCATGCCCGCTTGTCATACACGCGCGCGGAACAGCTTGCGCACGACTATATAAAACACCGGCGTAAACAGCAAACCGAACAGGGTAACGCCGAACATGCCGGCGAACACCGCCGTGCCGAGCGATTGCCGCATCTCGGCACCCGCCCCCGTGGCGGTCACCAGCGGCAGCACGCCGAACAGGAAGGCGAGCGAGGTCATGAGGATCGGGCGCAGCCGGGTCGAAGCGGCCTGGATGGCGGCCGCGCGCGGCGTCGCCCCCGCCTCCTCGCCCTGGCGCGCGAACTCCACGATCAGGATCGCGTTCTTGGCGGCCAGGCCGATCAGCACGATGAAGCCGATCTGCGTCAGGATATCCACATCAAGCCCGCGTATATCCAGCCCGGTCACGGCCGCGAGCAGGCACATCGGCATGATCAGCACGATGGAAAAAGGCAGGCGCCAGCTCTCGTAATTCGCCGCCAGAACAAGAAACACGAACAGCACCGAGGCGGCGAAAATCCACATCGCGGTATTGCCCGCGAGCTTCTCCTGGAAGGCAAGCTCCGTCCATTCATAGCCAAAACCCGGCGGCAGCACCTGCGCCGCCAGTTTTTCCATGGCGGCAAGCGCGTAGGATGACGAAACCCCGGGCAGCGTGCTGCCTTCCAGCTCCGCCGTCGGGAACAGGTTGTACAACGGCACGCGATACGGCGCCGTAACAGTGCTGAATGTCGCCACCGAGCCGATCGGCACCATCTGCCCCTGATCGTTGCGTGTCTCCAGCCGCGAAATATCCTGGATATTATCGCGGAACTGGCCATCGGCCTGCGCCGTCACCTGATAGGTGCGGCCGAGATAATTGAAGTCGTTGATATAGGCGGAGCCTAGATAAACCTGCATCGTATCGAAAATCTGCGCCGGCGGCACACCGAGCATCTCGGCCTTCGCGCGGTCGATATCGACATAGACATCAGGCGAGTTCGCGTTGAAGGCGGTGAACACGCCGGTCAACCCCGGCACCTTGTTGGCCGCCGCCATCAGCGCGTGCACGGCATTGCTGAGCGCGACATAGCCCTGATTCTGCCGGTCCTCGATTTCCATTTTGAATCCACCGGCATCGCCGATGCCAGGCACCGGCGCCGGCGGCACGGTCACGACGAAGGCATCCTGAACCCCGGCCAGCCGCTTGCGCAACTGCGCCAGCACCTCATCGGCTGTCTCGCCCTTGGCATCGCGCACCGCGAAAGGCTCCAGCCCGGTGAAGATGGCGCCGGAATTGGAAGCGTTGGTGAAGGTGAAAGGATCGAGCCCGCCGAATGACACGGTATGCGCCACACCGGGGGTTTTGAGCATGATGGCCGAGACCTCGCGCACCACCGCATCGGTCCGCTCCAGCGACGAACCCGGCGGCAGGATAACGGCGGTTTTCAAATATCCCTGGTCCTGGTTGGGAATAAAGCCCGTTGGCGTGGCGTGGAACTGGAACACGGTCAACGCTACCAGCCCGGCATAGACGGCCAGCACGATGCCGGTGGTGCGCGCAAGGCGCGCCGTGACGACACCGTAACGGTACGAAAGCCACCCGAAGGCGATATTGAAGCCCGCGAAAAAGCCGAATACCGGGCGGAGCAGGCCATGATGCCTTTTGCCATGCTCCTCCGCCGCATGCGCCTTGAACAATATGGCGCATAAAGCCGGGCTCAGCGTGAGCGAGACGAAGCAGGAGAGAATGGTCGAGGCGGAAATCGTCGCGGCGAACTGGCGGAAGAACTGCCCCGGCAGGCCGGAGATGAAGGCGGACGGCACGAATACCGCGCAGAGTGTGAGCGCGATGGCGATCAGCGCGCCGCCGACCTCATCCATGGTTTTATGCGCGGCGGCTTTCGGGCTCATCCCGAGGCTGAGGTTACGCTCGATATTCTCGACCACGACGATGGCATCATCCACCACGATGCCGACCGCCAGCACCAGCCCGAACAGCGAGAGCGAGTTGAGCGAAAACCCGAGCAGCGCCATGACCCCGAACGTGCCGATAAGCGAGACCGGAATGGCGATGATGGGGATGATGGATGCGCGCCAAGTCTGCAGGAACACGATGACGACGAGCACCACGAGGCCGATGGCGATGAGAATGGTCTTGAAGACATCATGCACAGATTCGGCAACGAAGCGCGAGGTGTCGTACACGATCTCGTATTTCAGATCGGGCGGAAAGCTTTGCGCGAGCTGCGCCATGGCGGCGCGCACGTTCTGCGCCGTGGCCAGCGCGTTGGAGCCCGGCTGCTGGAAGATCAGGATCGGCACGGCATCCCGGTTGTCGAGATAGCCGGTGGCGCCGTAATCCTGGCTGCCCAGCGCCACCCTGCCGACATCGCGCACCCGCGTGACCCGGCCGTTGCCATCGCTCTTGATGATGACATTGGCGAATTGCGCCGGGGTGGTGAGCCGGCCCATGGTCTGCACGTTGAGCTGGAAGGCGTCATGCCCCGGATCCGGCGGCGCGCCGAGCACGCCGGCGGAAACCTGGGTGTTCTGCGCGCGCAGGGCGTTCACCACATCATCCGCGGTCAGCCCGCGCGCGGCGACCTTGTTGGGGTCGAGCCATATGCGCATGGCATAATCGCGCGCGCCGAACACCTGCACATCGCCCACGCCCGGCTGGCGCAACAGCGTATCGCGCACGCTCAACGTCGCGTAATTGGAAAGATACAGCAGATCACGCGAGTTTTTCGGCGAGATCAGATGGATCACCATCAGCAGGTCGGGCGACTGCTTCTGCACCGTCACCCCCAGGCGCTGCACCGCATCGGGCAGCCGGGCCAGCGCGGCGGATACACGGTTCTGCGTCAGCACCTGATCGGTATTCACATCCGAACCCTGGCGGAAGGTGACCGTGATGGTGAGCTTGCCGTCGCCCGTGGATTGCGCGCTCATATACAGCATGTTTTCCACGCCGTTGATCTGCTGCTCCAAAGGTGTGGCCACCGTCTGGCTCACGACATCAGCCGAGGCGCCGGGATAGGAGGTCGTCACCGCGATGGTCGGCGGCACGATCTCCGGATATTGCGCGACGGAGAGCGTGAAATACGCGACCGCTCCGGCAATGGTGATGAACAGGCTGACAACGGCCGCGAAAATCGGCCGCTCGATGAAAAAATGGGAGAGCTTCATGGGCGGAGCCTTAATCGGCGCTGGAGTTCGCGGTAATTATGCCGGTTTCAGGCGTCACCTTGGCGCCGGGCCAGGCGCGCATCAGCCCGTTGATGACGATTTTGTCGCCCGGGCCGATGCCGCTATCGATCTCGCGCAACCCGTTCACCAGTGCGCCCGTGGTCACGATTTTCGGCACCACAGTGCCATCCGGCGCCACCGTCATCAGCTCCTGGTTGGACTGATCGGCCTGCAGCGCGCTATCGGGCACCAGCAGCACCTGGCGCGGTGCCGCGATGGGCAGGCGGAGCTGCGCGAACGCCCCCGGGGTGATGAACAGATCCGGATTGGCGAAGGTGGCGCGCGCATGGATCGTGCCACTGCCTGGGTCGATCTCGTTATCGATGAAATTCAGCGTGCCCTGGCGCGGAAACCCGCTCTCATCGCTCAAGCCCGCCTGCACGGTATCGTTCACGGGGGCGCCCGGCGTCGCGCCGTGTACGTAATGTTCATAGGCCAGGTAATCATCCTCGCTCATCTGGAAATCGAGATAGATGGGATCGAGCGAGACCAGCGTGGTGAGCAGCGTGGAGCTGGCGGCATTCGGCCCGCCCATCACCAGCCCGCCTATGGACATGAGATGCGTGCTGATGCGCCCGGTAAAGGGCGCGGTTACATGGCAGAATTGCAGGTTGAGCTCGGCCGCCGCCACCTGCGCCTGCGCCTGGTCCAGCGCCGCCTGCGCCGCGGCAAGCTGCTGCACGCCCTGGTCGAACTGCTCCACCGTGCCGGCGCCATTATTCTTCAGCACACTGAAGCGGTGCGTCTGCTTCGCTGCATAGGCAAGCTGCGCCTGGGCCGACAGCATGGCCGCCTTGGCCTCTTCGAGCTGAATCTGATACGGACGCGGATCGATAACGAAGAGCAGATCACCCTTGTGCACGATCTGGCCGTCGGTGAAATCGATCGCCGTGAGATAGCCGCTCACCTGGGCGCGGATCTGCACGCTGTCCACCGGCGAAAACTGCCCGGTGAAGCGCGCCCAGTCGGCCGTGCGGGTGGTCAGCGCCGTGCTCACGGTAACGGCGGGCGGCAGCGGTGGCGGCAGGCTCGCCTGCGCCCCGGGCCAGAAGCGGGTGGAAACAGCGGCCAGCAGCCCGGCCGCGGCGAGGCCGCCGAGCACGAGCCAGATGCCGCGCCGGTGGGAGCGGGAAACAGAAAAGCGCGACGTGATATCGGACATATGGTCAACCCAGACAGGCGGTTACGACAAAACCAGAACGGCAGCTCGGCACACGCCGCCGCTTCCGCGCATGCAACGCCGGCGGCACAGCGCAATTATGTATCGGACACTACATAAATAACGCGATCATCCCGCCCTGCAAGGGGGTGGCGGGGCAGAGCACCGATATTTTTGCTGGGCTGCACAAAAACCGGCATTATCCCGGTATTGAATCCGCCGCGCGTCCGCGCCCGGAAGTTTGCCGCCACGCGAGAATTTGACTATAAGGAGGATGTCTCCGTTTTTATACGGAGGATTTCTCCGCTTAGCAAGGGGCGTTTATCAGGCGTTTCGCAAAAGGGCACTGCTCATGGCCGGCCAAGCCTTACCCTCCGCCGCCCACCCACCGCGCAAACCGCGCGCCGATGCCACGCGCAACCATGAGCGGCTGCTGGAAACGGCCAAAACCGTGTTCGCCGAAAAAGGCCCGGCCGCCAGCCTGGATGAAATCGCCAAGGCCGCCGGGGTTGGCATCGGCACGCTGTACCGGCATTTCCCGACGCGCGATGCCCTGGTGGAGCAAGTCTACCGCCATGAGACCACGCAGCTGGCTGAGGCGGCGGAGCGGCTTCGCGCCAGCCATCCGCCGGTCGAGGCGCTGCGGCAATGGCTGTTCCTGTTCGTCGAGTATTTCACCACCAAGCAGATCATGGCCCAGGCGCTGAGCGCGACGGCCGGCGGCACGGCAACACTTTATGCCATTTCCTCGGTGCTGCTCAACAATGCTGTCAGCACCTTGGCGGAGCAGGCGGTGGCGCGCGGCGAAATCCGCCTGACGTTGGAGCCGATGGATCTGCTCCGCGCCATTGCCGGGGTCGGCAATGTTAGCCCGGGGCGGGACTGGGAGGAACGCGCCAAGCGGCTGGTGGATATTCTCATCGCCGGGCTGCGCGTGCCCCAGGCGGGCGGGTAAGCGGCTTCAGAACCGCAGGCCGTGATACGCGCCATCGACCAGCTCGATGCCATGCGTGTCCGGCGCGAAGGCCGGGAAGCGCTTGCCGAATTCCTGCAACGCCGCGAGATAGGTGAGCATGGGCCCATCCGCCGGCCCGAATCCCTCGCCGGGCATGATGAGCGGAATGCCCGGCGGATAGGGCACGATGGCGGTGGCCGCACAGCCATCGCCCAATTCCGCCAGCCCCGCCGCCACGCCCTGGCCGCGCACCAGCATGTCATGCGCGGCGGCCGGGATCATTTCCGGCTGGGGCAGAAAATTATAGGCCTGCTGTAGCAATTCAGGGATTCGCGCATCCCGCATGGCGTCGAACATCGCCTGCGCCAGCTCACGCAGGCCGAGCCCGCCGAATGCCGCCGGGTCTTTCTGCACCAGGGCCGGCATGGTGCGGGCCAGGGCGGCGTTACCATCGTAATCACGCTTGAAATCGAGCAGCGCGTTGACCAGCGAGCCCCATTTCACCCGCGTCACGCCGATGGAGAACAGGAACAGCACCGAAAAATTCGTGGTTTTTTCGGCGATGACGCCGTGCTCGGCGAGGTAGGCGGTGAGCAGCGGCGCCGGAATTCCGGTTTGTGCCAGCCCGCCGGTGCGGTTGATGCCGGGTGTGGCGATCGTCACCTTCAGCGGGTCGAGCATGCAATAGCCCGGCTCCAGCGCGGGAAAGCCATGCCATGCCGCGCCGGGCTCCAGCATCCAGCATTTTTGGTCCGCCGCCAGCAAGGCGGGGGGCGCCTCGGCGAAATCCAGGATGGTGCCGCCATCGGCCACCGCATCCGGCTGCCACACGGTAAAAAACCAGTCGTCGCGCGCGGAAAAATCCGCTTGCAGCCGCGCCATGGTCTGACGGAAGGAAATCGCCTCCGCAATGGCCTCCCCGGTGAGCCGCCGCCCACCCGCCCCTTCCATCATCGCCGCGCTTACATCATTGGAAGCAATGATGGCGTATTGCGGCGAGGTCGAGGCGTGCATCATGTAGGATTCGTTGAAGCGCGCATGCTCGGTTTTCGCGCGCCCCTCGCGCAGATGGATCATCGAGGCCTGGCTGAGGGCAGCAAGCAGCTTATGCGTGGACTGGGTCGCGAACACCGTGGGGGCATCAGCGCGCGGCGCCACCGGATCACCGCGCATCGCGAAGCGGCCGGCATAGAGCGGGTTGAACCTGGCATGACCGAACCAGGCTTCGTCAAACAGCAGACGGTCGACGGAAGCGCCGAGCCAGTCCTCGGCCTGGGCGGCGTTGATGCACAGCCCGTCATAGGTCGCGTTGGTGATGATGGCGAGCGCCGGTTTCTCCCGGTTGCCGGCGGCAAGCGGCGATTGCGCGATCGCCGCGGCAATGGCCTCGGGCCGCAAGGCCGCCGGGGGAATCGGGCCGATGAGCCCCAGATGATTGCGGTGCGCCCGCAGATATACTGGCACGGCGCCGGTCAGGCACAGCCCATGCTCGACCGATTTATGGCAGTTGCGATCCGCCAGCACGATCTGCCCGCGCGCCACGCAGGCATTCATCACCACGCGGTTGGATGTGGACGTACCATTGGTCACATAATAGGTGCGGTCGGCGCCGAATACATGCGCGGCATAGCGCTCGCTGGCGCCGATCGGCCCGCTATGGTCGAGCAGCGAGCCGAGCGCGCCGACCGAAATGGAAAGATCGGCGCCGAAGACCGGGGCGCCGAAATAATCATGGAACATCCGCCCGACCGGTGAGCGCAGAAAGCCGGCCCCGCCCATATGCCCCGGCGTGTGCCAGGAATAGGCGGCCTCACGCGTGAATTTTTCCAGCGCGGCGAAAAGCGGCGGCAACAGCGCCTCGCGGTAGCGGCACATCGCGGCGCGGATGCGCCCGCTCGCGGCGGCCGTCGTTTCCTCAAGCAGCCAGATGAAGCCCTCGGCATCGCGCAGCACCGCAACCGGCACCGGCGCGCCGTCATGCCGTTTAGCGAGCAGAAACACCGGCATGCCGGCATTCCGGGCGCGAATCGCCTCGGCCAAAGCGATGGCGGGGGCATGCCCGGCATCCTCGTCCATATCCCAGTCGACCAGTATGGCCTGCAGATGCGGCTCGGACTCGACCACCGCCAGGGCCTCTACCGCACCCGCCGCCGTTACCAGCTCGATATACTGACGCTTGAGCTCCTGCAGCAGGTCGCGCGCCGCGCGGGCGGAGTCGGCATCCTCATGCAGCCGGCCGCTCACCACCAGAATGCGCGTGCCAGGCGGCACCGGCTTTTGCTCCTGCATTACAGTGTCCTTAACACGAGCCGGCCGCCCTTCTCAACCAAGGGAGGAGCGGCCAGTTTTACGCCAGCCGGTCCCGCATCCGCATGCGGGACCGGCCCCGGCGCTTTAATCGGTGATTTGCCTGTATCGCGGCGTGTTTACGGTTGCTTAGACGCAGATTTTAACGGCAAAATAGCTTGATGTTCACTATTTTCGGGGCGCACAATACCTTGACCCAAGAGATTATGTTTTTGTTTGCCGCCCTGGCCGTCTTCATGCTGGGCATCGTAGCCCTCGCGGTCGATGTGGTCCGCCGCAACCAGCGCCGGAGAGAGGCCGAGAACCGGCCGATCGACACATCCATCTTCCAGCAGAGCGCCAAGGAGAGCTTTGACCCGCCGGAACCGGGTGACGCCGAGGCAAAAACCATGGAGGATGCCGCAGCCGAGCCCGCGGAAATTGAGGAAGTCGTAGCCGAAGAAGCTGGAGCAGAGGAAGCTGGAGCAGAGCCAGCCGCGCGGGAGCCCGCGCCGGAAGCGACGGAAGCCATGCCGGATGACGAGGCACCCGCTTTGCCGATCGAGGCGGATGCCTTTGCAGTGCTCACGGTTGAAGCCCCTGCGTTTGAAGTACACGAGTTAGAAATATACGCGTTAGAAGCGCATGCGTTTGAGGAGCAGCCGTCTGACGTAGCACCTGTGGAAGAACAGGGCACGGAACCGGCGCCCGTGGCCGCGGAAGACGCGGCTTATGAGGAAAACGCGGCTTGTGACCCGGAAATCATCGCCCATGAACAGCCTTTGCCCGCCGCGCCGGAACCTCTGCCCGAAGCCGTGGCACTTCCGGCGGACGTGGCTGAAGCGGATCTTCGCGCGCCGCCCGCCGTGCAGGACGAGGCCCTGATCCCCGAAGCCCTGATTCCCGAAGCCCTGGTCCTCGAAGCCCTGGTCCTCGAAGCCATGCAGGCCGAGGAGACGCCGGAATGGGCGGCCGAGGCCACATTTGAAGCCATGCCGGCGGCTGCCACGGAAGCGGTGGCGGCGCCCGGCACGGCGGATGAGGTTTTTGCCCAGGAGCCCGCCACCGCATGGGAGCAGCCCGCGCCGGAACCCGTGCCGGTGCTCATCTGCACCCGGTTTGGCGCCGGTTTCGGCGACAAGACCGTGCTGTCCGGCGTCGATTTCACGGTGCTCGACCAGGGCATCACCACGATCATGGGCCCCGTCGGCACTGGCAAATCGACCCTGCTGCGCGCCCTGGCCGGCATGCTGCACCAAAGTGGATTGTTCAAAAGCTGGGGCGATGCCTGGTTCAACGGCGCGCCGCTGGGCGCGGATAACCGCCCGCTTCTGGTCGCCCAGCGCATCCAGCTTATCCGGCGTTCCGCGCTCGACAATCTCGCTTTCCATCTGCAGACGGCCAGCCTCTCCCCCGCCGCCTTGTCCGACTGGGCGGCCCAGTGGCTGAGCCAGGCCGGCGCGGCGCAAATTATACCCCAGCTCGACCGCCCCTTCCTGGAGCTGGACCAGCTCTCCCAGCGCATCGTCACCATTCTGCGCGAGGCCGCGGCCGAACCGGCGCTGCTGATGATCGACGAGCCGACCCACGGCCTGCCGGAGGCAGATGCCACCGTGCTGCTGAACCTGCTGCAGCGCCTGGCCAGCTTCACGCCCCTGCTGGTGGTGCTGCAGAACCATAAACATGCCATGCGGATTTCCCACCAGGTCATCCTGCTGGCCGGAGGCCAGGTCCTGGCTTCCTGCGACGCCGGAGCGTTTTTCAACAACCCGCCCAATGCCATGGTGGCGCAGTTTATCGCCACCGGCGCCTGCGCCGTGCCCGCGGCTGATGCCGCCATGGAGCCAGCGGCGGAGGCCGCCATGGGACCAGCGGCGGATGCCGCCAGCGAAGCAGCGGCGGATGTCACTACCCCTGAGGCAACGCCGGAGGCCGCCATCGAACCACCCCCGGAGGCCGAGCCTCCTGCCCTCACGGCCGATTCGCTGGCCGCGATCAAGGATGAAATCCGCAACAGGCTGGCCGCCGAAATAGAGCCCGCGCCCGAGATGCAGTTCGCCGGACCGGAGCTGATCGAGCTGGAGCCCGTCAACGCCTCGGAGGTGGTGCTGAACCTGTCGCCGGCCATGCCTGATTTCATCGAAGCCGATACCGGGGACGAAATCACCCTGAGCCGGCATATGGTCATATCGGCCCCGCTGCCGCCGCGCGCCGCCGCCGCGCAGATGGCCTCACTGGCCCCGGCTACCCAGCAAAACAGCGAGCAGGAAGCCGCCATCCGCTACCCCGCCGGCACCGGCCCGCGCGGCTTTGTCTGGATCGAGGATGGCCGGCTGGCGGCCACACCGATGCCGGGCATCGCCGGCCCGGCCGATGACGATCTCGAACTGCTGAAAAACACTGGCGTGACCGTGCTCATCACCCTGACCGAGCAGGATTTCTCGCAGGATGTACTGGCCCGGCACGGGCTGCGTAACCTGCATTTCCCCATTGCCGACCGCACCGCCCCGACCACGGGCGAGACCGACATGCTGGTGAACCAGATGCGCGACATGCTTGATAATGGCGAGGTTCTCGCCGTGCATTGCCTGGCCGGGCTCGGCCGCACCGGCACCATCCTCGCCGCCTATATGGTGAAGGAAAAAGGCGTCTCGGCCCAGGTGGCGCTGAACCAGATCCGCCGCTTCAACCGGCAATTCGTGCAGACCGACGACCAGGAGGATTTCCTCATGGAATACGAAGTGCAGCAGGAGCAGACCGTGCTGCGCAACCGCGCCGCCGGCGGCGGCAACCCGGCCTGAACCGCGCGTTCCTCAGGGCATATTCCTGACGGCCAGAATGGTCACTTTATGCCGCAGCGAGAGGTTGGTGATGCGGTCGACACTGCCGCCGTAATGGCAGACCAGCAGGCGCTGGAGCGGCAGCCAGGTTTCCGCGGCTACGGTGTAGCGCCCCGGATAGACGCGGTAGACATACCCCGCCGTGATGGTCAGAATCGCCCCCGAACTGTCCCGCACCTGGCTCATGAAACACGGCCCCGCAAGAGCCGGCGGCGCGGCAAAAAGGGCCAGCAAGGCGGCCAGACCAAAATATTTTCTCATCTCCGTTCTCCCTTGAGCGCAACCCAACGCCGGACAAGACACTCCCGCCGGGCCTGGGGTTGAGCTTATATAGGATGCGCCGCCTATGGCGCGGGCGCCATATGGCGCGGCTTATGCGGGAGCCGTCCGGCTTAGGTTGCTTGGGAGCCGTCCGGCTCCGGTTGCTTGGGAGCCGTCCGGCTCCGGGGCAATTCAGGCATGACAAAATCCGTCTGGCGCGGCGGGGCATATTTCTGCTTTGCAGTATCATGATCGCTGCCATGCCCAAGCCGGATGAGTGGCTGTTCGCGCTGAAAACCTTCGCGGGTGCGATGGCGGCGCTCTACATCGCGCTCTGGCTCGGGCTCGACAACCCGTACTGGGCCATGGCCACCGCTTTCATCGTGGCGCAGCCTTTCGCGGGCGCGATGCGCTCGAAAGCCCTGTACCGCTTCTGCGGCACGCTCATCGGCGGTATCGCGGCGGTGGTGATGGTGCCTAATCTGGTCAACGCGCCGGTGCTGCTGAGTCTCGCCATGGCGCTGTGGATCGGGCTCTGTCTCTACATCGCCCTGCTCGACCGCAGCCCGCGCTCCTACACCTTCATGCTGGCGGGCTATACCGCCGGCATTATCGGCTTTCCCTCGGTCGCCAATCCGGGTGACATCTTCAACACGGCTTTAACCCGCGTCGAGGAAATCTCCATCGGCATCGCCTGCACCACGATGGTCGGCACGCTCATCTTCCCGCGCCCGCTCGGCCCGGTCCTGGCGGCGCGCATCGGCACCTGGGTGGCGCCCGCGCGGGACTGGGCAGTGGCCGCCCTGGCGGGCGAGGAGGAATCGGCCCAGGCCCAGGCGGCACGGCGTCGCCTCGCCTTCGAGGCAACGGATGCGGCGATGATGATCTCACAACTGGCCTATGACACCTCGCATCTGCAAATGGCGGTGCCCTTCCTCACGCGGCTGCGCGTCTATGTCATCAGCCTGATGCCGGTGCTGAGCTCCATCGGCGACCGCGTGATGCAGTTGCGGCGCCTGGGCGGCATAACCACGGATCTGCAATCCGTCCTCACCGACATCGCGGCCTGGATGCATGAAGGCGGGCCGGAGGATGCCGGACCGCTGCTCGGCCGGATCGCCGCCATCGAGGAGCGGGAACATGGCTGGGCCGGGCTGCTGCGCGCCTCGCTTTGCGTGCGGCTGGAGGAGCTGGTGCGCATCGTACAACATTCGCGCGCCATCCGCCGGCATGTGGTGGATGGCGACCGGCCGCCGGCGAGCCCGCTGCGGGAGGCCGAATTCGTCGCGGTGATGGCCGAAACGCATGACCATAAGCTGGCCTTGCTCTCCGCGCTCTCGGCCGGAATCGCGCTGCTGGTATTATGCGTGTTCTGGATCGAAGCCGGCTGGTCCTACGGCGCGGGAGCTGCCGTCATCGCCGCCGTCGCCTGCTCGTTTTTCGCAGCACAGGACGATCCGGCCCCGGCGATCGCGCTCATGCTGCGCAATGCGCTCATCGTCACCGTCGGGGTCGGGGTGTATGATTTCGCGGTGTTGCCCCTGGTGACGGGTTTCGACGAATTATGCCTGGTGCTGCTGCCGGCCGGGCTCATCATCGGCGTGCTCATCTCGCGCCCCGCCACTTTCGGCACTGGCATGCTGCTGGGTGCCATCGGCTCTACTCAGCTCGGGCTCGACAACGTGTACCGCGCCAGTTTCAGCGCTTTCGCCAATGGCACCGTGGCGCTCATCATCGGGCTTGGCAGCGCGCTGGTGGTGACGAAAATGATCCGCTCCGTGGGCGCCGCCTGGAGTGCCGAGCGCCTGCAGCGCGCCAACTGGCGGGATGTGGCGCTGGCGGCGGGCGCCGCGCATGATCGCGCGACGCTGACCGGGCTGATGATGGACCGGCTGGGGCTGATGATGCCGCGCATGGCGGCGGTGGCGCGCGGGGCGGATGAAGCGGCCGCCGGCGCCTTGCAGGATTTGCGCGTGGGGTTGAACATGGTGGCGCTGCACCGCGAGCAATCGCTCCTGCCGCCGGCGGCGCGCCACGCCAATGAGGCGGTGTTCGCTGGGGTGGCGGCGCATTATGGCGGCAATGCAAGGGCGCCCGCACCGGAAACGCTGCGCGGCGCGATCGATGCCGCCATCGCCACGCTCATCGCCAACCCACGCGCCTATAAGGAGACCCTCATGGTGCTGTCCGGCCTACGCCTCGTGCTGTTTCCGGCCTGCCAGCCGCCCGCATATTTCGGCGAGGCGGCATGATCGGCGAGGTCAATCTGTTCGGCGTGCTGCTGCCGCCGCTGCTGGTATGGGCCGGGCTGGCGCTGCTGCTCTCGGCCGGTCTGCGCCGGGTTTTCGCCCGCGCCGGGCTTTACCGCTATATCTGGCACCGCCCACTTTTCGATTTTTCGCTGCTCATCATTCTCACCGGGCTGGTCAGCCTGGTCATGACGCGGCTTTTCTGAGGACTTCATGAACAACGCATCCTTCATCACCCGTTTCCTGGCGACCCTGGCGGCTCTCGCCGTCGCCGCCATCGTCGCCTGGCAGCTCTGGGATTACTACATGGAGGCGCCCTGGACCCGCGACGGCCGGGTGCGCGCCGATATCGTGGCGCTGGCGCCTGATGTCAGCGGCCCGGTGGTGCAGGTTTTCGTGCATGACAACGAGCCGGTGAAAGCCGGCGATGCGCTGTTCCAGATCGACCCGGCGCGCTTCACCCTGGCCCAGGCCCAGGCCCTGGCCGCGGCGGCCAGCGCGCATGCCGCCATGGAGGATGCCAAGCATACCGCCGCGCGCTATGCCGCGCTCTCCACCAGTGCCGCCTCGGCGCAGACGCGCGAAACCTCCTCGGCCCAGGCGCTGGAAGCCGAGGCACAGTACCAGAAGGCGCAGGCCGATCTCGGCGTGGCTCAATTGAACCTGGCGCGCAGCACGGTGCGGGCGACGGTGAACGGGGTGGTCACGAATTTCTCGATGCAGCCCGGCGATTATGTGAATGCCGGGACCGCCGTGGTGGCGATCGTGGATACCGATTCGATGTATGTGGATGGCTATTTCGAGGAGACCAAGCTGCGCGGCATCGCCCCGGGTGATGCCGCGACGGTGACGCTGCTGCAAGGCGGCCCGGCGATCAAGGGCCATGTCACGGGGCTGGCGGCGGGCATCGCCGATGCCGAGCGCCTCGCCGCCCCGACGCTGCTGGCCGATGTGACGCCGACCTTCACCTGGGTGCGCCTCGCGGCGCGCGTGCCGGTGCGGATCGCGCTCGATCATGTGCCGCCGGGCGTGAAGCTGGTGGCCGGGATGACCTGCACGGTCTCGATCAGGCCGAACACCCGATGAACCAGATGCTCCGGCGTCTGACCCTCGGCTTTGTCTTCCTGTGGTTTTTCATCGGCGGCATCGCGCATTTCGCCTTCACCGGAACCGAAATGAGCATCGTGCCGCCCTATCTGCCGCATCACCGCGCGCTGGTGCTGCTCAGCGGCGTGTTTGAACTGTTCGGCGCCGCCGGAATTCTGTTCCGGCCGACGCGCGCAATGGCGGGGTGGGGCCTGGTACTCCTGACCATAGCCGTCACCCCCGCCAATATATTCATGTGGCAGCACGCGGCGGATTACCCCCACATCCCCTATTGGGCACTCACCCTGCGCCTGCCGGCCCAAGCCGTGCTGCTGCTCGGCATCTGGTGGTCGACACGGCCGGCGGATTAACCCCGCCGCACCAAACCGTGCGGCTGCACGACGCCCAGATCCAGATGGGTAACCACGCCCGGTTTCGCGTCGCAGACCTGCGGCACCACCGTGGCCCCGACAATGCCGGTCCAGGGCAGGCCATGGAAGGGGTTGCGGCCATCCGCGTCCGGCGCCCCCATGAGATGGCAGACGAGCGGCGGCTCGCCCTTGATATTCACGCTGTAGCGCGCATCGCCGATTTCCCAGAGCGGGTCGAGATCGGTGCCGAGCTGCCAGTAGAAATGATACACGATCAGCGGCGCGCCCTCGACCCAGGCGGTCCATTCATAATGCTGGCCGCCCACCATGCCCTTTTTCACCACGCCATGCGGATGCACGATGTCGTTTTTGGCGCGTGAGACCTCAAGCCGGCTGGTGACGTTTTCGATCTCCTTGCCGAGGCCATGCGCGATCATCTCCATGGAGGAGTAGAAATACTTCCACGTATCCGGCGCGCGCCGCGGATTGGCGAGCAGCTCCTCGGGGTCGGCGCCGAAACCCATGATTTCAGTGTAGATCATCGGGTTACGCAGCTTGTCGATGACCTCGGTGACCTCGATACAGTCGATCCGCGTCATCAGCCGCGCCAGGGTGAGCGGCAGAATATCGCCCGCGAAGCCCGGATGGATGCCGCAGCCATGATAGGAAACGCCGCCCGCCTTGCATGCCGCCTCGATCCGCGCGGCCTGTTCGGGGAAATATTTGTTCGGCAGGAACGGGCCGGCCGGCGAGATCACGTTCTTGCCCGATTCCAGCAGGCGGCAGACGAGGTCCAGCGTGGAGGCCGCCATGTTGAGCGGGGCGAACAGCACGCAATCCGCCTCAAGCGCCATGATCGCCTCGACATCATCGGTCGCGAACACGCCGGTTTTTGGCAGGCCCGCGATATCGCCCGCATCCTTGCCGACCTTTTCCGGGTTTGTGACGTAGACGCCGACGAGTTCAAGCTCCGGATTTTGGATGAAATGCCGCAGCGCCGCCTTGCCGACAGTGCCGGTGGCCCATTGGATTACTCGATAGTTTTTTGTTGTCATAAGGCGTTATCCCATAAAAAATTCTTGTTGATTAATTGACGCCGCGAACCTGCCCGCCATCGACGCGGTAATTCGCCCCGGTGACAAAGCCGGAGCGCGGGCTCGCCAGGGTGCAGATGACCAGAGCCAGGTCCTCGGGCAAGCCGAGCCGGCCGGCGGGGGGGAGATCGAAGGCTTTTTCCTCGACCAGGCGGCGCGTGATTTCCTCGAAGCTCATCGTCTCGTCGTTATATTTCTTGCGGCCGAAGCGGATCAGCCCGTCCACCATGATGACGCCGGGGGAGACGGTGTTGACCGTGACACCCACGCCTTTGAGGGCGCCGGCCAGGCTGACGGTGAAATTATTGAGTGCCGCCTTGGCACCGGAATAATCCGCACCGAGATTGTTCGGCTGCACGGCGACGGCGCTGGAGACATTGATGACGCGGCCGAATTTCTGCGCCACCATGCCCGGTACGGCGAGGCGGGTGAGGCGCACGGCCGCAAGCATGTTGGAATGGTAGTTGGAAACATAGTCTTCCGGGGTGATTTCGATGGGGTTCCGCGTGGTGTTGCCCGTCGAGCTGCCGCCGGCATTATTGATGAGGATTTCGACATTGCCGCCCAGAGCCGCCACGGCTTCGGCATGCACGGCGGCGGCGCCGTCATCGGTCGAGAGATCGCCGATGGCGACGCCGGCTGCATTGATTTCATGGGCGATTTTGGTGGCGCGCTCGCGGTTGCGGCCATGCACCACGACGGCGGCACCCTCCTCGGCGAGCATACGGGCGATGCCCTCGCCAATGCCGCTGCTGCTGCCCGTGACGAGCACGCGCCGGCCCTTCAGTTGTAGATCCATTTTGCTCCGCCCCTTATGATTGCGTGACTATTGACCAGCCAATCATCCTCTGGGCGAAGGGCCGGACATACTCCCCTATGGGAGTATGTCCGGCCGGCATGGCCTTATCAGCTCAGGTCGAAGCGGTCGAGATGCATCACCTTGCCCCAGGCGGCGGCGAAATCCCGCACGAAGGCGGCTTGACCATCCGCGCAGGCATAGACCTCGGCGATGGCGCGCAACTGCGCGTTCGAGCCGAAGATGAGGTCGACGCTGGTGCCGGTCCATTTGACCGCGCCGGTTTTGCGGTCGCGGCCCTCATACACATCCCCGGCCGCCGCCACTGGGTGCCAGACAGTACCCATATCGAGCAGGTTGACGAAGAAGTCGTTGGTCAGGGCGCCGGGCCTGGTGGTGAATACGCCGTGCCGGGATTGGCCGAAATTGGCCCCGAGCACGCGCAGCCCGCCCACCAGCACGGTCATCTCCGGGGCCGTCAGCGTCATCAGATGCGCCTTGTCGAGCAGCAACTCCGGCGCCGGGCGGGAGTGGCCGGCGCTGATATAGTTGCGGAAGCCGTCGGCTTTGGGCTCCAGCACGGCGAAGGATTCCACATCGGTCTGGTCCTGCGTGGCATCCGTGCGGCCGGGGACGAACTTCACGCTCACCCTCTGCCCGGCCTGTTGCGCGGCCTGCTCCACGGCGGCGCAACCGCCAAGGACGATGATATCCGCGAGGGAGATTTTCACGCCATCGGTCCGGGCGGCGTTGAACGCTTGCTGGATCGCTTCCAACCGGGCCAGAACTTTCGCCAGTTCGGCCGGCTGGTTGACCGCCCAGTCTTTTTGCGGGGCGAGGCGGATGCGCGCGCCGTTGGCGCCGCCGCGTTTATCCGTGCCGCGAAAACTTGCGGCGGCGGCCCAGGCGGTGGTGACGAGCTGCGCGGGGCTCAGGCCCGAGGCGAGGATTTTTTCCCTGAGCGCGGCAATCTCCGCCGCGCCGACCAATGGATGAACGGGCGCGGGGATGGGATCCTGCCAAAGCTGCGGCGGAGCCACTTCCGGCCCCAGCAGGCGCACCGCCGGACCCATGTCGCGATGCGTCAGCTTGTACCATGCCCGGGCGAAAGCCTCCGCGAACTGGTCCGGGTTTTCGTGGAACCGCTTGGAGATCGGGCCGTAGATGGGATCCAGGCGCAGCGCGAGGTCGGTGGTCAGCATGGTGGGGGCGTGTTTTTTCGTGGCATCGAACGCATCCGGCACGGTGCCGGCGCCAGCACCACCTTTGGGTACCCATTGATGCGCCCCGGCCGGGCTCTTGCTCAGCTCCCAATCGAAGCGGAACAGATTATCGAAGAAGCCATTGCTCCATTTCGTCGGGGTCGCGGTCCAGATTCCCTCGAGCCCGCTGGTGATGGCATCGGGCCCGGCGCCGGTGCCGAAGCTGTTCTTCCAGCCGAAGCCCTGCTCCTCGATGGGTGCGGCCTCTGGTTCCGGCCCGACATGTTTGCCCGGATCGGCGGCGCCATGGGTTTTGCCGAATGTATGGCCGCCGGCGATCAGTGCCACGGTTTCCTCGTCGTTCATCGCCATGCGCGCGAAGGTCTCGCGGATGTCACGCGCGGCGGCGAGCGGGTCGGGTTTGCCGTTGGGGCCTTCGGGATTCACATAGATGAGGCCCATCTGCACCGCGCCAAGGGGGTTTTCCAGATCCCGGTCGCCGGTATAGCGCTGGTCGCCGAGCCAGGTGTTTTCCGGCCCCCAATCGATATCCTCATCCGGCTCCCATACATCCTTCCGGCCGCCGCCGAAGCCGAAGGTTTTGAAACCCATGGATTCCAGGGCGCAGTTGCCGGTAAGGATCAGCAGGTCGGCCCAGGAGAGCTTGCGGCCGTATTTTTGTTTGACCGGCCAGAGCAGGCGACGGGCCTTGTCGAGGCTGGCATTATCGGGCCAGCTATTGAGCGGGGCGAAGCGCTGGGTACCGGCGCCAGCACCGCCCCGGCCATCGCCAATACGGTACGTGCCGGCGCTGTGCCAGGCCATGCGGATGAAGAACGGGCCGTAATGGCCGAAATCGGCCGGCCACCAGTCCTGGCTGTCGGTCATCAGCGCGACGATGTCTTGTTTGACCGCCGCCAGATCGAGGGTTTTGAATGCAGCGGCGTAATCGAAATCCGGCCCCAGCGGGTCCGACAAAGGCGAATGCTGGTGCAGGATTTGCACCCTCAACTGGTTCGGCCACCATTTGTCATTCGACATTTTGAGGACCTGCGCGGTCTTTTTCTGGGCATTATCGCCGCCATGGTCAATCGGGCATTTATTGTCGCCGTCCATCGTCATCCCCTTTATGGTTTGCTGAATGGTTTGCTGATACGCGTCCGGGAGCCGGACGTTTTCGGTGGCGATGATATACCCCATGCGCGGCAATTCATAAAATTGATTTTATCATCTCAAGCCATCGATATTATCGATGGAATCAGACTCACGCTTCATGGGCCGGATGATCGCGGGCCGCCGGGCATGGCCGGATTGCCGCCTACCAACTGCCCCGGGCCTCGATAAGCAGACGCACGGCGCCATCGACCCAGGCCCGGCGGGTGGCGGGGGGGATTTTGCTCTTCGTCATCATGGCGATGACGTATCGGCCAAGCATGAGGTAGATACAGGCCTCGGCGACGGCGACAGGATCGCGGCAGGCGATGCCATCGATGACGGCACGCTCGCCGATGAAGGCGGCAAGCTGGGCGATGCCGAGCTGGCTGCGTTCCGTGGCGGCCCGGCCGAGCTCGGGAAAGCGATGCGACTCGCTGTAGATGAGCCGGTTCACCTCCAGCAGCTCGCCGGTGAGGCTGACATCAAGCCCTTGGTTCAAATAGGCTTTCAGCCCGGATTCGAGATCGTAATGGTGCAGTGGCATGGAGGCGGGCAAACGCTCCATATGCATGTACATGACAGCACGGAACAGCGCCTCCTTGGAGGCGTAGCGCGAGTAGAGCGTGGTCTTGGAGGCGCCGGCTGCCTTCACGATACGGGTAAGCGAGGCGCCGCCATAGCCATGCTGCAGAAATTCCTTCAACGCCGCCGCGAGCAGCTCCGCCTCCACGGCGGCGGCCTCGTCCAGTTTCGGGCGCCCGCGGGAACGCCCCGCCATGGCCGGCCTATCCCGCGCCGTCGCCATTATCGCATCACCTCATGAGCTTTCACGGTCATTTGCTTTATATGTTTCGTGCGCGCCCCTTATAGCTCAAGCGCCACTCGGGGGGGTAGAGGCTGTCATTATCCTTGACCGCGGCGGCGAGCCCTTTTTCGAATGTAGCGGCGTCGACGTTCAGTTCGCCGCCATCGGGCTTGACCATCGGCAGCATCGCCTCCAGCCAGCCGGCCAGCATACTGCCCATATATTCCCCCTGGCTCTGCTTGAATACTTCAAAAAATGTCTTCTGCATAACAATCGTATCGGTCGGGCGGTTACGGGCGCAGGCAAGGGCGAATTTCATCGTTTCGTCTTCCAGCCTGTCGCGCGGCACCACGCTGTTGACGAAGTTGCATTCCTGCATTTCGCGCGCCGTGAAGGGGCGGCCGGTGAACACCATTTCCTGGAATTTTCGCAGGCCCATCGTCTGCGCCCATTGCCACATGCGCGCCGCCCAGCCGACATAGCGGAAGGCGGAATGACCGAACAGGGCATCATCCGAGGCGATGACCATATCGGCATCGGCGGCCTGGTAGAAATGCCAGCCATAGCAATAGCCCTTGGCCTCGACGATGCTGATTTTTTTGAAATCCTGCAGGCTACGCAGGCCGAAATTTGAATTGGCGTAAAGATTGGTGACGCCGGCGAGATAGCGGTAGGAGCCTTTCGGTGGATAGTTCACGCCCTCATCCGCGCCGATCTTGAATTCCGGCAGCACCGAATAATCGGGATCGTCCGAGAACATGCCGGCCATTTCGGGCAGGTCGGCGCCGCTGCCGAAATGCTCGCCGCTGCCGCGGATGATGAGCACCTTGACGTCGTCATCGACATTGGCGCGCAGCACGAGATCGGCGAAGCGGTGCCGGGCGGCTATGGTGGGGGCGTTGAGAGCCTCGGGGCGATGGAGGGTTATGGTGGCGATTTTTGTCGCGCCATCCTTCTCATACAGGACAATGTCCTCCGGCGCGGGCCGGCCGGATTCGCTTTTGCTCATATGCCCCTCCCCTTTGCGCCGCCATGCCGGGCGGCGCCAAAAGCGTAGGGTGATAGTCTGAGCATGACCATCGCATATCCTGGAACAGAACGGCTTGCCGTTCTAGGGTGCAATCCCTGGCCCTTCATGATATGAAGCTCCACCCGCGATCGAAAATAAATAAAATCAAGGGATGAGGAGTGGAGGTCAGATGATGACTGTAAACGCCATGGCGTTGAGGCCCGCCGGCATGGCGCCGCCGATGATGGTTTTCGACCCGACTCTGCCGATCCCCCGCCTGGGTGGAGCCGTGCCGGGAGGGGATGCATTCGGGCAGAATCAGCGCAACCGGCGCTCCATGATCCTGGCCGCGATACGCCGCCTGCTGGTGAATGAAGGCCTTGCCGGGGTGACCGTGCGGCGGATAGCGGAATGCTCCGGCCATGCCGTGCAGACCATCTATAACCTCGTCGGCCCGCGCGATCTCGCCATTACCGAGGCGGTGACCGAATACTCGCAATATGTCTGCCTGACCGCGAACCCCAACCCGGCGGACCCGCATGCGGCGGTGCGGATGATCGACCGGGAATTACGCTCGATCGAGGTCCATCCGGAATTCTGCCGCAATGTATGCCAGATCTATTTTAGTGAATCGCGTGGCATATTCTATGATTTCCGTGCGCGGCAGACCAGGATGCTGCATGGTTTCCTGGTGCAGCAGCAGAAATCCGGGGTAATCCGCCCCGGCGCCGACACACGCGGCATGGCCGAGAATTTCATGCTGTTCATGGGTGCGGTGTTTGTTGAATGGTCGGATTCCTGCCTGCCGCGCGAACAATTGCGCCAGCGGCTATACGCCGGGTATCACGGCATCATGGCCGATGCGATCCAGCCCGCGGCGCGGTGGGGCCAGACCGGCGACTAAAATGCCAAGCCTGGAACAAGCCCGCCGCGTGTTCTCGCATTTGGGCATGGGGCTGGTTCAAGCTGATTGTTCCGCCAGCACGGCGGCGATAGTTTCGCCTGCCTAAGCGCAGGAGAACGCTCACCATGGCTGCTGGCTGCCCCCATGATATTGCAGGGATGACATTGCAGGGCAACGAGACGCGGCTTGACCCGTTGATCCGCAACAACCCGTTTGCCTTCTATGAAGCGATGCGCGCGCAGCGGCCAGTCTATTACGATCCTGGTCTCGATGTGTATCTCGTGAGCCGCTACGATGATGCGAGCACCGTGCTGCGCGATGCCGTGACCTATTCGCTCGAACATGGCTATCAGGATCGCTACGCCAACGGCCATGTCGAGGAGTTCGCCGCGATCATGGCGCGCGAGGGTGGCGGCTTCATCCGCGACCTGGCGATTGACCCGCCTGGCCATACGCGGCTGCGCAAGCTGACCGAGCAGGCGTTCACCGCGCATCGCGTAAGGGAGTTGGAGCCGCGGATCGCGCAGATCGCCGCGGCGCTGATCGAGCCGCTGGCCGAACGCGGCCATGCCGATGGCATGAAGAATATCGCGGCACCGTTGACCGCGCGGATTATATGCGAGCAGATGGGTTTTGATTTTGATAAGCTGGGGGCTGAGAAGATCGCGCTGTGGACGACCGCCGTTCTGGCGCAGATAGGGCGGATGCAGACGCGCGATGAAATGCTCGCCAATGCCACGGTGATGTGCGAGCTGCAGCATTATGTTATGGCGCGCATCCGGGAACGCGAAGCTGTGCCGCGCGAGGATCTGGTCTCCGATCTCATCCATGCGCGCATCGCCGGAGATACGAGTCCGGCGCTGTCCTTCGAGGAGCAGGTATCCACCGTGCGTGGCTTTCTGATAGCCGGGAATGATACCACGGCGGCGGCGATTGCCAATTTGTTTCTCGTGCTGGCGACGCAGGAGGGGCTGGCGGACTGGCTGTATGCGCGGATCGATGATGACCGCATCATGGCGCGTTTCGTCGAAGAGGTGTTGCGGCTGCGGCCGCCAGTGCATGGGCTGTTTCGTACGGCGATGCGGGATGTGGAACTGGGCGGCACGTTCATTCCCGCCGGGGCGCAGCTCTGCATCATGTTCGCCTCGGCGAATTACGATACTGCGAAATTTGCCTGCCCGGAACGGCTTGACCTTGAGCGCGCCAATGTCGGCTCCAATCTCACATTCGGGGCGGGTATTCACCGCTGCGTCGGTGCCGCGCTGGCGCGCATGGAAATCCGGGTGGCGGCGCGCGAGATTATCAGGCGGCTGGATGACATAAGGCTGGCGGTGCCGGTGGAGCAGCTCAGCTATCTGCCGACGCTGGCGACGCATACGCTGGAGCGTCTGCCATTGCTGTTCAGAAGGCGGAAAGCGGCATGAGCGATGGCGTCATCATCACCATCGACATGGTCATCAAGCCGGAGCTGGCGGAGGCGGTATGTGCAGGTATCCCCGGCATGTTCACCCTGACCGTCACGTTCAAGGGCTTCCGCTCCATTCGCGTGGTGCGGCACAAGGATGCGGCCAATCATCTGCTGATCGTCGAACACTGGGATGCGGAGGAGGATTACCGGGCCTATGAGGCCTGGCGCAACCGCGATGGCGAAATGGACCGGGCGCGGGAGCATCTGCTTTCACTGAAGGCGGAGGTATGGCCAGGGCTGATCGGCTTTGCCGCGCGGTGAACGGGAATATTGGGACAGGCGGAGGCGATGTTCTAACCTGCGCCGCGGCATTGCCGTCGGCTGATGCTAGGGATTTACCCGTATGATCAGTTTTACCAATGCCCGGATTTTTGATGGCACCGCGATGCGCCCGGAACGCGGCACGGTGACGCTGGATGGCGCGCGGATTGCCGCCGTGACGGGGGCTGACGCGCCAGCGCCGGATGGGGCGATCGACCTTGGTGGCATGGTGCTGATGCCGGGGCTCATCACCTGCCACTATCATGCCGATTTTTATAAATTCACTCTCGCGCAGGGGCTGGCCGGCGATCCGCTGGGCAAAGAGCTGCCGCCGGGGGTGCTGATGGCGATTGCCGTGCGCAACGCCGGCGTGCTGCTGGAAAGCGGTTTTACCGGGTATGTGGGCGCCGCGTGCGGGCATGACATCGATGCCCAGCTCAAGCTCGCCATCGCCGAGGGCATCGTGCCTGGCCCGCGCCTGAGGGCGTGCAGCCCGCATGTGGGGACCACGGCGGATTTGAACGACAGCCGGAAATGGTGGCGGCGCATGCAGACTCCGGGGACCGATGTGTTCGGCGACGGGCCCGATGAGTTGCGCAGGATGGTACGCGAGTTCATCCGCCGCGGGGCGCAGACGATAAAGATATTCGCCAGCCGTGGGCATGGCTTTCCGGGCCCGTGCGCGCGCAACATGGACCGCGATGAGATCGCGACGATTGTGCGCGCGGCGCATGGGCGCGGCGCCAAGGTGCGCGCTCATGTCGCGGACAAGGCGATGATCATGGAGTGCATCGCGCTTGGCGTGGATATCATCGACCATGGCGATGAGGTGGATGACGAGGTGATCGGGGCGATGGCGGCGGCGGGAAGTTTCTGGGTGCCGAGCCTGATCTATCCGCAATGCCTGATGCAACTGGGCTGGGATGAGCCGGGCATGCGCGCGTTATATGAGAACGTGCGGGCGCATCTGCCACTGGCGCAAAAAGCCGGCGTGAGGATATTGCCCGGTGATGATTACAGCGGCGTGTTCCGTGATGTTTTGGCGGATGATCCGCTGGACCATCAGGTAGGATGTTACGGGCGCGAATTCGCGTATTACGGCGCCATCGCGGGGCTCCGGGCGGAAGATGTGCTCGGCTGGGGCACGAAAAACGCCGGTGCGGCGCTGCTCGACGGCGAGGATGTTCTGGGCGTTATCGCGCCCGGGGCGCTGGCCGATCTCATCGTCATCGATGGCGATCCGCTGGCGGATCTTTCGCTTCTCGCGCGGCCGCGCGAGGCGCTGAAAGCCGTGATCCGCGATGGGGTGTTTGTCATCGACCGCTTAACCCGGGCCACGGCCCCGAGGAGCATTGCCGCATGATGTTGCCCGCACAGCGAAACAGGAACTTCATGCAGCTTTGCTGGGTGGTGCCTGCGCTTGAAGCCGCGATCGAGCATTGGGTGAAATTTTCCGGCGCGGGGCCCTTCTTCGTGTTCGAGAGCCTGCATTTCGAGGATGGCATCTATCGCGGCGCGCCCGCCGATATCGCCCCTTGCCGTGCCGCCATCGGGCAGTTTGGCGATATGCAGATCGAGCTTGTGGAACAGACCGGCGATGGCACGGGGCTGTGGGGCGAGATGGTGCCGAAGGGGCGGCTCGGGTTTCACCATGCCGGGCTCTATTGCACCGATTATGCGGCGGAGCGCGCGGCCTATCTCGATGCCGGGAATGCGATGGTGTTCGAGGGGCTGATGATGGGGGCGAAGACCTGCTATATCGATACGGTGCAGACGCTGGGCTTCATGATCGAGCTGATCACGGCCAATCCGGTCGCGGCGCATGTGTTCCAGCAATTTCATGAGGCTTCCATAGGGTGGGATGGGCGCGATCCCATTCGCACGCTGGGCTGAGGCGATGGGCGATATGCTCCTGCCCCCGGGCTTCGCGGCGCTTGAACCTTTTGTGGGCGAATGGGTGCTGCCCGATGCCGTGGCGCGCATGGCAAAACGACAGGCAAGTTCCATCGCGGCGATCCGGCTGTTTTATGACGCGATGCTGCCACGCGGTGCGGCGGCGCTGGAGCATCTGCGGCAATATGCGCTGGGAGAAGTGCCGCCGGATGCGGAACGGTTACTGAAGCTGATGCTGGCTCTGGCGGAGGTGGCGCCGGCGGTGGAATGGTACGGTACGCCCAGCGTGCCGGATGGTTTTCCCGTCCAGCGCATTCGTTATCTGCGGCAGATTGCCGATAATACCACCCAGGCGGGAGCGATATGATGGATGATCTGCACGCACCGCCAGTGCCCGGCATAGGTTTGACCGCGAAATATCCCGAGATCGGCACCGGGCCTGTGGATACCACGATTTATCATGACCCCGCGATTTTCGCCCAGGAGATGGAGGCGATTTTCAAGCGGAGCTGGTATATGATCGGCCGGGTCGAGCAGATTCCCAAAGCCGGCGATTTTTTCACCTGTGAGCTGCCGTCTTTCCGCCAGGCCGTGCTGGTGTGCCGCGACCGCGAGGGGCGCGTAAACGCCTTTCATAATGTGTGCACGCATCGCGGCAATGTGGCGGAGCACCGGGCGGAAGGGCATTGCAACGGGTTGTTCACCTGCCGTTTCCATGGCTGGTCGTTCGACCTCCAGGGAAGGCTTGCCCGGATGCGTGACGAGGAGGGGTTTTTCGGCGCCGATAGGGCCGGCATGGGCCTCAAGAAAATCCCCGTGGATATATGGGAGGGATTCATTTTCGTCTCTCCGGTGGATGAGCCGCATCAGACTCTGGTTGAATATCTCGGTGAGCAGGGGCGTGATACGGCGGGGTATCCGTGGGGGGCCTGCACGCAGAGCTATCAGTTCGAGACAGAAATAGCCTGCAACTGGAAGCTGGCGGTGGATTCGCCCTCCGAAGTCTACCATATTCCGGTGCTGCACCCGAATTCCGCGGCGCCGACGATGATGGCGGCGGGCAATCCGCATGGCCGGCTGCTCGATGTGACGCTGAAGGGGCCGCACCGGACGAATTCACATTACAGCGTGCTGGCGGAGCCCAAGCCGGTGCAGAAGCTGGCCTATTTCCATGCCCAGGCGGCGCAGAACGTGGTTCAGGCGGAGCTGGACTATGAGCTTCCGAAAGGCATAAACCCGACACGCTCGCCATGGTGGACGGTCGATCTGATCACGTTTTTCCCGGCATTATCTTTCACACTTTCAGCGCATATGTATACGGCGCATCAGGTCTGGCCGCTCTCGCCCAATCGCTGCCTTTACCAGCAGCGCGTTTTCGTGCGGCCCGCGCAGAACGCGGGGCAGCGTTTTGGTCAGGAAAACACCATGGTCGAATTCCGCGACGTGGTGATGGAGGATCTGAGTACGCTGGAGCGGATACAGCGCGCGCTGGATACCGGGCAGATCAGGAAATTCCACTATCATGACCATGAGCTGGCGCTGCGCCACCAGCATTATGTGGTGACGGATATTCTGGCGGCGTATGAGCGCGAGCAGGGCTGAGGAGCGACGGAAATGGATGTGACGATGGACCGTGAAGCTGTTGCGGAGACCTATCCCTGCCGGATGGTGACGGATGCCGAAGTTGCGCATTATCTGGAATTCGGCTGGGTGCAGTTGAGAAAATTCATCGATCCGGCGATGCTGCGCCTACTGCTCGGCAAGGCCATCGGAATTATGGGCGAAGATGGCGACAGCAATCCGAGCTACGGCATCGAGCAGCCTTATTTCAACGCCCAGGCGGCGGATGGGCTGGGCGATGCGGCGATCCGCCCACTGATCGAGAAAATCGGCCGGAACGCGAAAGCGCTGATGGCGCGCAAGGCCGATATCGCGGTGCGTTATTACAGTGATTTTTTCGCGCCCAAGCTGCCTTCGGCGAAGAAGACGAAAAACATGGGCAATGGGCCCACGAGTTTTCACCAGGATTACATCACCTTCGCGGTTGACCGTACGGGTGGGATGACATTCTGGATTCCGCTCGAAGCCTATGGGCCGGAGGCGGGCACCATGTCGTTTCTCAACAAGTCCCACCGACTGGGCGTGCTGGGCAATTATACCAGCTATGGCGGGCGCGATATTCGCGATGTGTTCCCGGAATTGCGCGACTGCACGGAGAGCCCGCAGATTGATTATGCGCTCGGCGATATTACCGTGCATAGCCATCTGACCGTGCATGGCGCGGCGCGGAACCTGCTGGACCAGCCGCGCTGGGCGTATCTGGTGCTGCCGCAGCCAGCTGACGCGGTATGGAACGGCGCGCCGCCTGAAGCCTTCGACCCCAGGGGAATGACCGCTTATCAGCCTTTCCCGGATGACCGGTTTCCGATTATCGCTGCGTGAAACGATCCGGAATGAGGAAGATAAATGATGACCAATGGCGCTGAGCGCAGGATTGCTTTTGTAACCGGAGCGGGCTCTGGCCTGGGGCGGGCCACCGCCACGGCCTTTGCCGCACGCGGCTATGCCACCGTGCTGGCGGACCGCGACGCGGCGAGTGGGCGCCAGGTGGAAGCGGCGCTGCGTCAGGCGGGCGGCGAAGCTCTGTTCGTGAGTTGTGATGTCGCGGATGACGCATCGGTGCGGGCGGCGCTTGCCGAGACCGAGGCCGCGTATGGCCGGCTCGATGCCGTGTTCAATGCCGCCGGAATCGATGGCGAGCATGGCAGGATGACGGCCGATTGCACGCTGGAGAACTGGAACCGGGTGCTGAGCGTCGACCTCACCGGGATGTTCCATTGCCTGCGGCATCAGATTCCGCTGATGCTGAAATCGGGCGGCGGTTCGATTGTGAATTGCGCGTCCGTGGCGGGCATACGCGGCGCACCGAGTTTTGCCGCCTATACCGCGGCCAAGCACGGTGTGGTGGGGCTGACACGGGCGGCGGCGCTGGAATATGCGCGCCAGGATATTCGCGTGAATGCGATCTGCCCCGGCACGATCGATACGCCCATGAACCAGCAGCTCGACCCGGTTTTGCTGAAGAGCCTGCTCGATAGCAGCCCGGCGGGGCGGCTGGGCCGGCCGGAGGAAATTGCCGCGACCGTGCTTTGGCTGTGCGATGCGGGTGCTGCCTTTGTCAGCGGCCAGGCCATTGCCGTCGATGGCGCGTGGACCGCGCGGTGAAACCCACGGAGCTGATGCCATGATGCTGAGCGAGCTGGACCTGCCTTATCTGCCGATGGAAGATGCGGCTTTCGCGCGGGCGCCCTACCCTTATCTTGAAGCAGCACGCCAGAAGCATCCATGGCTGGCAAGAGGCGCGTTCGGCTATGTCGTGCACGGGTACAAGGCGATCCAGGACATATTACGCCAGGATGGGCCCTTGCAGTCGTCTTACGACGGCATTGTCGAAACCATGGGAGCCAGGGATACGCCATGGGGCGATTGGACGCTGCGGCATCTACTTTCGGCGCGGCATGAGCAGCATGCGCGGATACGTAATGTTCTGGCGCCGAAATTCACGCCGCGCCAGGCGAATGAAAACCGCGCTTTGATGCGTCAGGTCATCGCCGATCTGCTCGATGAATGGGCCCCCAGGGGCGCATTCGATTTTGAGGAATTCGCCTCGTATTTTCCGATAACCGTGATGTGCACGATGATCGGGGCGCCGCCCGCGGCGATTCCTGCCTTGCGCGCTTCGCTGGAGGCACTCGGGCTCTCGGCCAGCATGCAGCGGGAGCATGTGCCGGCGCTGCAGCGCGCATTCGTACATATTGACGGGTTTGCCCAGGAGCTGGTGGCGGCGCGGCGGGCAGGTGAAAGGTTGCGGCCGCAGCGCGATCTGCTCGATGATCTGCTTGAGGCTGTCGATGCCGGCGGGCTCACGGCGCGGGAGCTGTATGATCTGCTTGTGTTTCTGTTCGTGGCGGGGTTCGATACCTCGAAGAACATGCTCACCATCATCATGAGCCTGCTGCTCGACCATCCGGGGAACTATGCGCGCTGTGCCGAGGATCATGGCTATTGCCGCCTGGTGATGGAGGAGGCGCTGCGCTATTGCAGCCCGGCGACGATTCCCCGCACTGCCATGCAGGATATCATGTATCGCGGCGTGACCATTCCCCGGGGCACGACGCTGTTTTTCCCGGTGAGCATTGCCGGGCGGGATCCGGAATATGTATCTGATCCGGACCGTTTTGATCCGCAGCGCGCCAAGCGGGTACCCCATATGGCGTTCGGCATGGGTGAACATATCTGCCTTGGCCAGTTCATCGCCCGTGCGCAGATCCAGGAAGGTCTGCACCTCATCGCGCGGCGCCTGAAAGCGCCACGGCGGACGGGGGTATCGGCCTGGCGGCCGTTTTACGGGGTGTGGGGCATGCGGGGCCTGCCGATTGCCTTTACGCCGGCATATGACATGGCGAAGGAGACGGGGTGATGCAGACCGCCAGAATTCGCATACCGCCGCTGCCTGTCGAGGCATTCAGCCCGGAACAGGCGGAGCTCGTCGGGGATTGGAAGCATCTGGTGTTTTCGCGGGTCATCATCAACAGCCCGCGAATGTACCGGACCTTCGTGAAGCATCTGGAGGAGATGGTTGCCCGCACGGCTTTGCCGCCACGCGACCGTCAGCTCATATGCCTGCGCATGCTTGAGCTTTGCGGCGATGTGTATGAGGTGACGCATCATGTCACCATCTCGCGCAATGCCGGGTTGACGGAAGACGAAATCGCCGCGATGCGGGCGGGCACCGGGAATTGCCTCACGGCATTCGACCGGACATTGCTGCAGGCGGTCGCGGCGTTGCAGCGGGAGCAATATGTCAGCGATGACACCTGGCAGGCGCTGGCCGTGCGCTACACGACGGAGCAGTTGATGGAGGTGGTGTTTCTGGCCGGCTGCTATCTGACGATGGCGATGCTGACACGCAACTTCGGGATTGAGCTTGAACCCGGTAATGGAGAGTTTGAGCGTATCAACACGCTACGCAGCTACACCTGAGCCGTTCCGGCGAGCAGCACCGCCAGCTCGTGCAGTTTGAGCTTGCCGGTGGCCGTGCGGGGAATTTCCTCCTCCGTGACAAACACGAGCCGGCGCGGTACTTTATAGCTTGAGAGCGTGGCCCGCAGGGCTTCAAGCAGCGCCTCCGCGCGCGGTGTTGCGCCCGCCGCCGGCACCACCGCCGCCGCGACGATCTGGCCGAAAGCGGCATCCGGCAACCCCGTAACGACCGCGAATTTTACGCCGGGCAGCGCGTTGAGGGCGGCTTCCACTTCCAGGCGCGAGACATTGGCGGCGCGGGTCTTGATCATGTCGCCCTTGCGCGCGACGAAGGTGAGGTAGTCATCGGCATCGATGCGCACGAGATCGCCGGTGGGGTAGAAGCCATCGGGTGTGAAAACCTCGGCATGGGATTTTTTGTAGAGGCCGCGCATCAGCGCGCCGCCGCGCAGGTACAGCTCCCCGACATCGCCAGGCGGAACGACCAGGCCGGTTTCCGGGTTGACGACGCGGCGCTCGTAATGATTGACCGCGCGGCCGGAGGCGCCGGGCTTGTTATCCGGCAGCCGGATATTGATCGGCTCTGCGCTATGTGGCGCGAAGGTTTCCGACATGCCGAGCATGTTGGATTGCAGGTGCGGCGGGATGAGCACGCCGTCGGCATCACGGAATGGCCCGAGCCCGGTGATGGCATCGGTATCGACACCGCTGGATTGCGCGAGTTCGCGCAAGCGGGTGAGGCCATCGCCCCAGCCGTTCACCCGGTTCGCGCGGCAGGCTTGCAGGGTGGCGAGAACCGTTTCGATATCGGGAGAATATGGATAGACCAGCGTGGCGCCCTGGGAGAGCACCTGCATCGCCATGGCGAGGCCGCCGAGCCAGAAGGCCGGCAGCATCGGCAGCATGCGGTCCTCGGGCGTGACCAGGAACAGCCTGGCGAGCGCGGGCGGGTGGCGGGTGAGGTTCCAATGCGTGTGGATCACGGCCTTAGGCAAGGCGGTGCTGCCGGAGGTGTAGACGATGACGGCATCATCACCCGGCGTCACCTCGGCTTCGATGGCGGGCAGCAGCCGGGCGTCCAGTTCCGCGCCGCACCGCAGCAGGGCGGCGATGCCGCCGGCCCAGTCCAGGCCTGAAGGGTCGTCGAGCCAGATTGAGCGGAGATAAGGCGCCGCAGGCAATTGCAGGGCGCCGGCGGGCTGGCCGGCCAGCGCGGGGAAGGCGGTGGCGAGGTGTTGGCCGTAATCATGGCGCAGGAAGCGGCGGGCGGCGAGCAGGATCTGCACATCGCTGTGCCGCAGCATGTAAGCGAGCTCGCGCGGCGTGCTGAGGGTGCTGACCAGCGTGACCACCGCACCGATGCGCAGGGCGCCGAGGAAGGCGGACATCCAGAAAATGCCGTCAGGGGCCAGTAGCGCGACATGCGTGCCCTTGCCGGCGCCAAGGGCGAGCAAGGCGCGGGCGAAACCGGCGGCGCGGCGGTCGAGCCCGGCATAATCCACGGTCTCGGTCATGGTCGCTATGGCATCGTGCCCGGCGCGGGTGGCGGTAATGCGCGCGAGCAAGGCGGGCAATGTGGATGGCGGCGCGTCTTCTGACATATGTTTTCTTTCCGGCTCGGGGTGAAGTCTGGCGCCTGCGCCTGGCCTGTTCCAGCCCGCCCGGCGGCGGCGCGTGAGCATGGTTAGAACGCAGGCGCGTGGCGTTCTTGCCATGGCTTACAATCCCGGTCCCCCGGGCTTTATGGTGAAGGGGCCTGGCTAGACCAGCGGAGAGAGATGATGCCCGATGATGTAACACGCACGGTTACCACCACCGCCGCCACGGCCGATGCCGGGCTCATGGTGGACCGCGCGGCGCAGCCGATTTCCGGCGCGAGGCTGCCGGCCGGACTCTCGCTCATATCAGCGGATAACCATATCGAGGTGACCGAGGATATTTTTTACGAGGCGTTCCCCCGGCACCTGCGCGATGCCGCGCCGCGCGTCTGGCGCGATGGCTACTGGCGGCTTGGCTATCGCGACAATATGCAGACCTACCCTGAAGGTGTCGATGTCGATGGCGCGCTGACCAAGGCCGTGCTGACCGATGGTTTCGACCTCGCGGTACGGGCGCGCCACCTGGAAATTGAGGGCATCACCCAGGAAATCGTCTATCCGCAGAGCCTGCTGGCGTTCATCCGCCACCCTGACCAGGAGGTGCAGGAGCTGATCTACCGGACCTATAATGAATATATCGCCGCGCTGGGCAAGCGGCAGGCGGGGCGGTTCCATGGCGTTGGCATATGCGGCAACTGGTGGGACCCGGCCAAGGCCGAGGCGGCGGTGCGGCAGATTGTGGATTTGGGCCTGAAGACCTTCATGCTGCCGCTGAGCCCTGGTGCGGATGCCGCCGGCAAGCCCATTGATTATGCCGGCAAGACCATGGACCGGCTATGGGCGGTGGCGGCGGAGGCCGGGCTGCCGGTGAATTTCCATATCGGCGAGGTGCCCGGCAACAGCACGCGCGGTGGCTTTGGCACGTTTTTCATCGTTCAGGCGGCGCCGTTCCGTCGCGTGTTCGGCAACCTGATTTTCGGCGGTATTCTCGACCGCAATCCCGGCCTGCGAATCGTGTTCGCCGAGGGCGGCATAAACTGGGTAGCCGGGGCCTTGCAGGATGCGGAGCTGACCTACGGCACGCACCGGGAAATCTATGACATTGTGCCCAGACACCGGCCGGCGCATTACTGGTACAATAACATGTATGCAACCTTCCAGACCGACTTGGTCGGGCTTCGGCTGCTCGATATCATCGGCGCGGACCGCGTGATGTGGGCGCAGGACTACCCGCATGGCGAAGGCACGTTCGGCTATACCGCCGGGGCGGTGCGGCAGGTTATCGACGCCATGCCGGAGGCGGCGGCACGCATGATTCTGGGTGGCACCGCGGCCCGGCTCTACGGACTCGGGTGATGCGGTTTGGCCGATGTTTGCCTAGCCACAAGCTGACGGGGCGGTGGGCACATCATGAGCATACGCATGGCTTGTTTCAATGTGCTGATTATTGGCGGTTTGGTTCACATTTTATGGAACGATTTAATTAATCATACAGTATTTTCTCTTGTATCGTGGAGATAGTTGATTATGATACCTTCAGGTATAATAATAATGCTGGAAAACTCGAGGAAAGGCTGTCCACCGCCTTATAATAATTCTGCGGGAAGGCTGGCGGCAGCGATGCTTGCGGCGGCGTTGCAGGCGACCATGATCTGGCAAGGGGTGCAAATAAGCTTTCGTGACCGGACGCCAGAACAATCAGGGACGCAAAAATAGGACGACCTGAGTTAGCGACGGCCAAGAACAGGGACGACAAAACAGGGACGATGAAATAATGAACAACAAGGCAAAACATAAAACCATTCTGGCTGGTTCGACCGCTTTCAGAACCAGGCTTTATACCGGGCGAATCGCAACCGGGTTGGCTTGCGGTGCGCTTGGCATTTTTCTGGCCGGCATCGCGCAGCCCGCCCATGCCATGAATTTGTACGACGGCATAGCCGCCGGCAATGGCATCGAGGTCAACCTGAACGTTACGCTCTCTTATACCGGCATCGTGCGGACCAATAATCCCTCCGCCCGTCTGGCGGGCGGGTTCAATGCGAGCGGCACGAGCATCAACGCCAACGGCAATGACGGCGATTTGAACTTCAGACATGGTCTCGTTTCGGATATGTTCGAGGTTACGCCCGTCCTCGATATCAAAGACGGCAATTTTGGCGCGCATTTCAGCGGCGATGGCTATGTGAACACATCGTATCTGGGCACGAACCAGAACAACTCGCCATCGAGCAACAATCCGACCAGCATCGCGAAGAACAACGACTTCACCAGCGCCACGCGCAATGTTGAAGGGCTGAACGCGCAGGTTCTCGATGCCTTCGTCTACGGCACCACGCATTTCGGCGCCGATCAGGATCAGTCATTCACCTTGAAGGTGGGGCGCCAGACCCTGCTTTGGGGGCAGAGCCTGTTCCTGTCGAATAACGGCATCGCCGCCGGTATGGCGCCTTTCGATGTGATCACGGCGGATAACAACCCCAATGCCGAGACGCAGCAGATTATCCTGCCGGTTGGCCAGGTTGTTGCGACCTACGCGCCTAATAATGTTCTGACCCTGCAGGGCTACTACCAGTTTGAATGGGAGCCGGATCTGCTTGAGGGCGCGGGCAGTTTTTTCAGCTCCGGCGATATTCTGGATAAAGGCGGACAGCGCCTGCTGCTGGCGCCCAATTTCGGCATACCGCGCGCCAAGAACATTACGCCACCGATCAATAATGGCCAGTTTGGCGTGTCCGCGCAGATGATGCTGGGCAATTACGACCTTGGCCTTTATGCGCTGCGTTACGATTCGAAAGCCCCGACGGTTTATCTGGGGCCGACTTTCAACAACTACCGCGTTGTCTACCCGCGCGATATCTGGATCGAGGGCGTTGGTCTCTCGACCACCATCCTGAACGCCAATGTCGCCGGGGAGATGTCGTTCCGGCAGCACATGAACCTGGTGACCGGGGCGAATGTCTCCGCAACCAACGATGCCAACAGCAATCCCGCCTATCCCGTGGGCGATACCTGGGCTGGTCAGGTTTCGGCGATCTATGTGAGCGCCGGTGTGCCGCTCGATCCGGGTGGCATTACGTATACGGGGGAAATCGGTTTCAACCATGTGCTGAAGGTGACCAAGCACGCTGGGGCCATTTCCCAGGGCCGGACATCGACCGCGGCGGATATGGCCATGGTCATAACGCCAAATTATTACGATGTACTACCAAACCTGGCGCTCGGCTTTCCGATCGGCTTCACGTATAATCTGTATGGGCGCTCGGCCATCGACGCGACCGAGAACCACGGCACTGGCGACGTAACGGTGGGTGTTACCGCGACCTACAAGGTGACCTGGATCGCTTCTCTCACCTATTACGATAATATCGGGGCGGCGAATCCCAATCTGGTGGGCGAACCTTCGGTGGCCGACCGCAATTATGTAATGCTCAACCTCCAGCACGCCTTTTAAAATAACGGGATTGGAAATAACATGAAAAGACGTACTTTAGGTCTATTGGCGGGCACCAGCATGCTTGCCTACATGGCCTCTCCCAAACGCAGCCTCGCCGCCACGGCGGATGCTTCCCTGCTCCAGACGACCTTGACGCCCATGGGGTCCGAGCGCGCCGGCAATGCCGCCGGCACCATCCCCGCCTGGACCGGCGGCATGACGGAAATTCCCGCCGGCGTTAACTGGGACCCCAAGAGCAGCCTGCCGCCGGATTTTTTTGCGGCGGATGCCATGCTGTACAAGGTGGATGCCTCGAACATGGCGCAATACGCGCATCTGCTTACCGATGGCGTGCAGGCGCTGATGAAGAACAAGGGCTTCTACATCAATGTGTACCCCACGCACCGAACCCAGGCGATGCCGCAATGGATATACGATAATACGGCTCTCAACGTCTCGCGTACCACGCCGCAGAATGGCGACTGGCGGCTGGGCTATAACGGTGCTTACGGCGGCTACCCCTTCCCCATTCCAGACAGCGATCCGCTCGCGGCGGGCTATCAGATTTGTTACAATAATGAAGCCCGCTGGAACGGCCCCTATCAGCGGCTCACCACGGCGGCCTATACGAATGCCAATGGCCAGCCGGTTCTGACCGAAGGGGCGCGGCTGAATTACCGTTATGGCTTCTACCAGCCCGGCGGCAGCCCCGCGACGTATCACGGTTATTTCTACGACGTGGCATTGACCGAGTTCGCCCCCGCAACGGCGGCGGGCGATGCGGCGGTTGGCCGGCAGTCAGGCAACCCGACCGTTTATCCGGATGAAAGCTGGGAGTTGCTGAATGGCCAGGGGCGCGTGCGTAAAACGCCGAACCTGCTCTATGACACCCCGACATCCTATACCGATGGTATCATCAATTACGATGAATATTTCGGCATGAGCGGCCCGCTGGACAGGTATGATTTCAGGCTGCTGGGCAAGCGGGAAATGTTGATCCCGTATAATAACAACAAGGTTTACACCGGCAAGAGCGCCGCCTTGCACACGGCCAATTTCTTCGACCCCGAATATGTCCGCTGGGAGCTCCACCGCGTATGGGTGGTCGAGGGTACGTTGCATCCCGGCAAGCGCAACGTGCTGGCGCGGCGCGTGCTGTATTTCGATGAGGATAACTGGCAATGCGCGATCGCCGATGCGTGGGATGCCGCCAATAACATGCTGCGCGTGCATTATACGCTATGCGCGAACTTCCCGACTCTTCCGGGAACGATCTTCATGACATCAATCGCCTATAATCTGCAGACGGGGCAATATGTCTCGACTGGCGGGTCTTATGCCGATGCGCCGTATAATGAGCCCTGGTCGTTCGACCCGGTGCCGGATTCGGTCTTTCAACCGCAATCGATGGCGGCATCGGCGTCATACTGACGCGGATTGCGGTTCAGCGATTAAACCAACGAACTCCCCGGCGCCAAGCCGGGGAGTTTATGGCTGCCAAGAGCGGCGAGGCCGTGAGAACTGCCCTGCGGCAATAAGGATTTTTGAATGCGCAGCGTGATACGATTGACTTGTCTGGTATTTCTGCTGGCATCTGGCCATGCCTTCGCCGATACGCTGCAAGGGCCGATGAGGCTGCCAGCCACGGTGGCGCGGCAACCGGCGCGGGCACTGCTCATTACCGTGATGCATGCCGGTGCCAGACTGCTGGCGGTAGGCGGACGCGGGATGATCATCTATTCCGATGATAACGGCCAAAGCTGGCATCAGGCCGCCGTGCCGACCAGCGAAACCATTACCGATGCCGCCTTCGCCGATGCGAAGCATGGCTGGGCGGCCGGGGCCCAGGGCGTGGTGCTCCATACCGATGATGGCGGCGCCACCTGGCAACTGCAATTGACCGGGGACCAGGTTATCCCGCTCATGAACACGGCCGCGGCGCAGTATGCCGCCGCCAACCCGGGAACAGCCGCCAGCGCGCTCGCGGTGCGCCGCGCCGGCATTTTCACGCAGGCCGGACCAAACAAGCCGTTTTTGACGATTTTGCCGCTCAGCGCGCAATCAGCAATTATATTCGGCGCTTACCGGATGACGGTGATGACGACGGATGGTGGAAAAACCTGGGAGGATTGGAGCCTGCATGTCGGCGACCCGGTCAGCCACGGTATTTTCGATGTCGCCCGCATGGGCAATGCCATCTACCTTACCGGGGAGTCGGGCGTGGTGCTGCGCTCCACCGATCAGGGCCAGAGCTTCACCATGCTGGCAAGCCCGGACCCGAGCACGATGTTCGGCATTCTGGCGACTCCCAAAGGAACATTGCTGACATTTGGCGTCGCCGGTGAGGTGTTCCGCTCAACCGATAACGGGGCGAGCTGGGCGCAGGCCAGTATCAGCTCGGATGCCGATCTAACGGCGGGCGTCGTGCTCAGCTCGGGTGAAATCCTCGTGGTCAGCGAGGATGGCGGGGTGTTCGCGAGCCAGGATGATGGCCAGAATTTCAAGAGTATCGGTCTGAACGAAGGCATGGCGCTTTATGGTGTCACTCAGGCACCGAATGGCGATGTGGTGTTTGCCGGGTCCAACGGGGTGCGGGTTGTTCCTGCTTCGGCGATCACGCAGGCCAAGTCGTGAACCGCGGCCTGCCCAAAGCATTGCGGATTTTTATTTAACTATCAAAATAATCGTGCGACGATGACGGCCCGGTTGATCGATTATTGCGGCATGACGGGTGCGTGAAACGAAGGAACGTATGGCATTGGATAATAATCATCAAGACATGACCGTCCATGCTGATATCGATGATTTTGATAAAGGCAGCGGGTCTTTTTTCGAGCGGATGCTGTTCAACAATAGAGCCGTATTTCTGCTGATCTGCCTGGCGATCACGGTATTCCTGGGGATCAAGGCCCTCGATGTCCGGATCAATGCCGATTATAACGACACCATCCCAACGCATCAGCCGTTCATCCAGAACTACCTGCAGCATTACAGTGAATTGCAGTCCGAGGCGAACGCCGTGCAGATTGCCGTGACGGCTGACAAAGGCACCATCATCGACAAGCATTATCTGCAGGTGCTGCAGGAGATCAACGACGCGGTGTACCTGCTGCCCGGCGTCGACCAGCCTTTCATGACATCGCTATGGACGCCGAACACACGCTGGGTGGCGGTGACACCGGTCGGCTTCCAGGGCGGACCCGTGATCGATAGCGGCTCTTACGATGGCTCTGCGCGGCAATTGCAGATCGTACGGCAGAACATTCTCAAAACCGGCCGGGTCGGCAGTCTGGTCAGCGATAATTTCCGCTCGAGCATGATCACCGTGCCGCTCGTCGAGACCAACTATCAGACCGGCAAGCCGCTCGATTACGGCAATTTCGCACGGGAGCTGAACGATATCCGGGCGCGGTTCGACAAGCAGGGCGTGACGCTGCATATCACCGGCTTCGCGATGATCGTCGGCGACATGATCAACGGCATCGACAAGATACTCACCTTCTTCGCGGTATCGCTCGTCATCGCGACGTTATTTTTGTACTGGTATACGCGCTGCGTTCGCAGCACGCTGCTCGTCGTGCTCGCCTCGCTCACCGCCGTGACCTGGCAGATGGGGATGCTCTCCATCGTGGGCTACGGGCTGACGCCTTATTCGGTTCTGGTACCGTTTTTGGTCTTCGCCATCGGCATGAGCCATGGCGCACAGAAGATGAACGGCGTGATGCAGGATATCGGCCGCGGCACGCATCCGCTGGTCGCCGCGCGCTACACGTTCAGGCGGTTATTCCTGGCGGGCTTCGCGGCGCTGATCTGCGATATGACGAGCTTTGCCGTGCTCATGACCATACGCATCGCAGCCATCCAGCAGCTTGCGCTGATCGCGAGTATCGGGGTCGGCATATTGATCATCACCAATCTGATGATGCTGCCGACGATGCTGAGCTTCACCGGCGTGAGCAAGGCCGCGGCACGGCGCTCGCTGAGCAGCACGCCGGTGCCGGGAAGCCCGCGTCCGAAGCATTTTCTCTGGTCGTTCCTAGACCTGTTCACCACGCGCAATTACGCCATCGGCGCCGTGGTGTTCATGGTCGTCATCGGCGGGGTGGGGTGGTATATCGGCCGCGGGGTACAGATCGGCGATCTCAAACCTGGCGCGCCGGAGCTGCGGCAAAATTCGCAGTATAACCGGGATAATGCGTTTATCGTGAAAAACTTCACGACCGGCAGCGACACCTTCATCGTGCTCACGGATACGCCGACGAATGACTGCATCAGTTACGACGTGCTTGCCACCATGGACCGGCTGGAATGGCAGCTCGACCAGTTGCCGGTTGTTGAATCCACCACATCGGCCGGCAGCATGGCCAGCAGCATGTTCATGCTGCTGAGCGAGGGCGCGCCGAAATGGTACGGGCTAGAGCCAACCTACGGGCTGCTGGGCTCGATGGCCCATACCATGCCCGATGGCCTGCTGAATTTCAGCTGCACGTTCTCACCCATCTATATTTCGTTGACAGACCATAAGGCCAAGACACTGGAGAGCGTGACCAGCACGGTGCAGAAATTCATCGCCAATCCCGCCAATCAGGGGACTAATTTCAAGATGTCCCTGGCCGGGGGGAATGCGGGTATTGAAGCGGCGACGAATATCGTCATCAAGCAGGCCAACCGGAACATGCTGCTGCTGGTCTATGCCGTGGTCATCATCTTCTGCCTCATCACCTTCCGCTCATGGCGGGCGGTGATCTGCGCCGTGGTGCCGCTCACCATCACCTCGCTGCTGGCACAGGCGTTGATGGTGTGGCTCGGCATCGGGGTAAAGGTGGCGACGCTGCCGGTAACCGCGCTTGGCGTGGGTATCGGCGTGGATTACGCGCTATATGTGCTGAGCATCATGTTGAAAAATCTGCGGCAGGGGGCCAGCCTGTCCGATGCCTATCATGCGACGCTGCTCTTCACCGGACGTGTCGTGATCCTGACCGGGATAACCCTGGCGACCGGCGTGGCGACATGGATATTCGCGCCGATCAAATTCCAGGCGGATATGGGCGTGCTGCTCTCCTTCATGTTCCTGTGGAACATGCTGGGCGCCATGGTCATGCTGCCAGCGCTGGCGTATTTCCTGCTGCCGCCACGGTTGTTCAAGCCAGCGCCGTAGCACGAAAAATATTTTAGAGTGCGCGTCTGACCCCCACTCAAACCCGGTTCAAACTGAAGCCATCGCACTCTAGAATTCGTCCCAATCAGCGCCAGCCGGTGCGGCCATGGCAGGCGTAACCCGAACCGGCGGCGCCGCGCGGCGCGGCGTCTGCCTGGCCGCCGCGAGCTCCTGCACCGCGCCGATATGGAATTGCCCGACCAGCCTGGCAAGCTCTGCGGCTTCGCCCGCCAGCGTGTGGCTGGCAGCGGTGGTCTGCTCCACCATGGCGGCGTTTTTCTGGGTCACCTGGTCCATCTGGCCGATGGCCGAATTCACCTGGTTGAGCCCTTCCGCCTGCGCCTCCGCCGATGCCGCGATTTCCCCCACAAGCCGGTTCATCTCGGCCACCTGATCGACGATGCGCGCCAGGGCGGTGCTGGTCTCTGCGACCGATTTCACGCCGCTGCCGACCTGCTTGCTGGAGGTGGCGATGAGCGCCTTGATCTCCTTGGCGGCCTCGGCGGAACGCTGCGCCAGCGCCCGCACCTCGGTGGCGACCACGGCGAAACCGCGCCCCGCATCCCCTGCCCGCGCCGCCTCGACCCCGGCATTGAGCGCGAGCAGATTGGTCTGGAAGGCGATCTCGTCAATGACGCCGACAATATTGGATATCTGCCGGGACGACGCTTCAATATCGTTGATCGCGGAGACGGTGGTCTTCATCAGCACGCCGGAATGCTCGGCATTATGCTTGGCGGACTCCACGATGCCACGGGCCGCGTGCGCGCCCTTGGCGGTGTTGTGCACGGTCTCGGTGATCTCGCTGAGCTGCGCCGCGGTTTCCTCCAGATTGGCGGCCTGCTGCTCGGTGCGGCGGGACAGATCATCCGAGGCCTGGGTGATCTCCTCGGCACCCGTGCGCACGCCCTTCGTGTTGTTGGCGATGGCCTTCATGGTATCCTGCAGCCGGTCCATCGCGGCATTGAAATCGCCCCGCAGCTGCTCGTATTCCGAGGCAAACGGCACGGCGAGGCGGAACACCACATCGCCGGCGGCCAGCTTGCTGAGGCCGGTGGCAAGACCATCGACGACGTTGCGCTGCTCTTCCTGCGCCCGTTCCCGCAGCCGCAACTGCTCAGTGCGGGAAGCCTCCTGCTGTGCTTTCATCGTTTCCTGATCGGCGCGCATCGCATTGATCCGCTGCTGATTTTCGCGGAACACGTTCAGCGACCGCACGATGGCGCCGAACTCGTCGCCGCGCGCCAGGCGGGCGAGGTCGATATCATGCTGGCCGGAGGCGAGCTGCTCGGTGGCGCCAGAAATATCAGTGACAGTGCGGCGGACCGCCAGGATGATGATGCCGGCGACGAGCGCCACCCCGAGCAGCGTGCCCGCCACGAAGGCCAGCAGGATATGGCCGATGAGTGCTGCGCTGCGGCGGCTGTCGCGCGCGCTGTTGCTGGAGCGCGCCGCCACGTCGCCGGAGATGCTGCCGAGCCGGCTGGTCATCCGCGCGTAAGTGGCCTCGAATGGGGTTATGAAGCCGGCGGCGCTGTTGAAATCGATCCCCAGCATGGAGCCCACGACATTCACCCCGCCGCGATAATCCGAAAGATCCTTCAGCACGGAATCGAAACCCGCGCGCTCGTCCGCGGGCAGCGCCGGACGCAAGGCGACCAGATCCGCCTGGACACTGTCAATCTGGTGCAGAACGTTCTCCACCGCCGTGGCGCTGGCGGCAGGCGTGCCACCGGCCGCCTGCTTGGTCATCAACACATAGAGCGCGCCGTTGGCGGCGGTAATCCGTTCAGAGTCGGCGGCGAGACGGCTCTGCACGGTGTCGTTGGCGATGACATGGCTGAGCACATTGCTCTGCCCCTGCCCCGACCAGACCGCCATGGCCGCGACCGCGGCCAGCATCAACAATGCAAAAGCGGGCGGGAAGCCGACCTTGTAGACGAGGGGGATATCCGAGAACCGCATCACGCCTAGCTCCTTCCGTACCTGTCAGATTTCCGTGACCATCATCAGGAATGCCGAGGCAAAACTGACACCGCTGGCCGAGGCGGCCGCCTTGTTGACGGTGATGACCACCTTGGGATCGCTCTGCACGCTCACCGCGCAGTTGCCCGCCTGGGTGGCGGAAATATCCGTGGTGATGCAGAGGGTTTTGGCCGATGCCGCCTGGGTGCCCACCGCCGCCGCAGCAGCGCCGAGCCCCGAGGTGAGGAACAGCACATCCACCGGCGTTGAAGCCAGCTTGGCGATGGGCACCAGAACCGGAACGAGGGTGACGCTGCCGACCGCGAGCCCGCTGCCGAGAATGCCCGCCAGCGCCTGCTCGTCCGCCGCCGAGGCGGCTATGGCGGGATCGTAGACGATGCCCAGTTTCACCGTGCCGGTGAAGGGGGTGGCGGTGAAGTTCAGAACCCGCGCCGCCACCTGGATATCCTTCGCCGTAACCTGGGCGTGGCTTGTGCCGGGTAAGATGATCGCGAAAATTGTGACCAGGCCCAATAGTATTTGCCGCAACTTAGCCTCCTAATCCCGCAATGGGTCGTGAATGGTCCACTCCGCGAGCAGACCTCAGAGATAAACCAAGACGTCTTCCAGCCGCTTAACGTGCCGGCGAAAACCGCCGGCACGCCAATCCGGCTCAGAAATTATAGGTGCCGGTGAACAACACGCGGCGGTCGAGCTCCGGGCCCGCGCTGACGATGGTGCGGTTGGACTGCAGTTGCGTGCCCGAAACCGCGACGATGAGGTGCGGCGTGACGTTATAGGCGACCCTGGCGTTTAGCGTAACGAAGTTGGAGATCGCCTTCGGCACATAGGCCTCCCCGCTCGGTGTGACATTCAGAATGACATCGGTATAGCGCGACTGCCACTTGCCCTGCAGATCGGCCTCGAATTTGTTCCAGCTATAGCCGAGGCCAAAGGTGATGGCACTGACGGGGGTCGCATTGTTGAAATCATACGGCGCGGCCGGCGGCGCGGCGACGTTGAGATGCGCACGCACAGCGGTAAGAGTGTAGCCTATATTCCAGCGCAAGCCGGAAGGGTCCGAGCCCTGCAATACCAGCTTGGTCCCGTAGACCTGGCCATCGCCGATATTCTTCGCGGCCTGCACGTAATAGGGAAAATTCAATGTTGCGGGCAGCACCGTGCCGGCCGCCAGCATGTCCTTCACGGTGCTGTAATAGAAGGCCGTCGATAATGTAGATTCGATCGGCGCCAGCACGCGGTCATAATCCATCTCGTAATTCATCGTCACCGAGGGCTTGAGAAACGGGTTGCCCGCGCTGACACGCGTGAGGCCGCCGCCCAGCGGTGACTGGACATCCAGCCCCAGCTCAACCTGGCTGGGTGCCTGCACGCCACGCCCCACGAGCACGCGGAATGTGTCGTTGGCGGTGGGCTGCCAGACCAGCCCGGTATTGAAGCTGGGGGCCGTGACCTGGGCATGGGCGTAATCCGCCTGGGTGTAGGGCGCGCCGGACGTGACCGGGGAGGTGCGGTGCACGACCAGCCGGTCTATGCGCCCGGCATTGGTGAGGGAGAGCTGCGGCGTGATCTGCCAGTTCCACATCGCGCTGACGGCATAATCCTGATAATCGGACGAACCGTTGAAGGAGCTGGCATCCCATTCCCGGTTGGTCCGGTATTCCACGCCGATACGGAAGGCATGGGCAGTGCCGAGCTTGAACAGATCATTCGCCTGCACAACGCCGACCTGGTTGAAGCTGGGCTGGGCATGCAAGCCGCCGAAAGGCAGGCTGAGGCCTTCCTGATCCTTGTTGAGATAGGCCTGCACATTGATCAGGCCCCAGGACGTATCCGCCGCCAGGCCGGCCTTGAATGACTGCGTGCGGAAAGTATACGGGGTGGGAATATATATGATCGACTGCGAGCTCTCGCTGGCATCCGAATGCGTGATCTCCAGCGTGACTTCCGTATGTGTGGAAGGCTTCGCCCGCGCGTCGATGGCGTAGCTCTCTTCATCGGCATGGTGTTGATACGGGGCGTTGAAGGCGGGCAAGGAACGGCTGGAATACTGATTGGTCTTGATGCCGCCGAGCTGCACCGTAACGCCGGCCGTGCCGGCTTTGCGCGCGGTGGCGACCAGCGAGCCGACATAGGTGCCATCGGACCCGATACCCAGTTTCAACGTGTCGGTCCGGTCGGTCAGCGGGTCGTAGGTGATGATGTTGATGACACCGCTCGCCGCGTTGAAGCCGAATAATGCCGAGGCTGGACCTTGTACAACCTCGATCTGCCGGATATCCGAGAGCTGTACCGGCAGCGTGTTCCAGGCGGTGAAGCCGTAGCTGTCATTATAGACCTGACGGCCATTGATGAGCACCAGCAGGCGCGGATTGTAGACCTGGCTGAAGCCACCTATGGCGACCTCGCTGTCAAGCGCGCCATAACCCCGCACATCGAGCCCGGCGATGAATTCCAGCACGCCCGGAATATTCGTGGCGCCGGAGCGGCGGATGTCATCGGCGGTGATGATCTGCATGTCCGCGGGCGCCTGGCTCGCGAGCTGTGGAGAGCCTGTCGCCGAGGTCGTGACCGGCTGGCCGAACATCTGCTCCAGCGTGCCGTAATCCACATTCTGCGCGCGCGCCTGATGCGCCAGCGCCAAACCGAGCACCGTGGCCGAAACCAGACCCAGACGTTGCCTTAATGCCATATTGCCACCCCTGAAATATACAACCCATTAAAACACCGGCGCGGATAGCTCATGACGTAAAGCCATCCGGCGTTGGATGCAGAGGTAACCGCAAGACATTGACGGATGGTTACCGCGATATGAGGTTGTGAGGCGGATAAAAGCCAGGATATGCCTGAGATGTTAACGTTACGTTATAGCTCTAACCGCTTATCGGCTTGGGGGGTCAGAAGCTGGTGGAGGATGCCTTGTAGGCCCGCAAGCCCCAGCCCGATGTGTCCATATCCGCGAGGCCGACACAGACCGCGCCGTTCTCATCCATCACCTCGTCCCAGCGCGCGGCGAGGGTTTCGATGCTGTGGTCGCGCTCGGAGAAACCCCTGGTACGCGCGATATAGCAGCGCTGCACCGCGCCGCCGACCGAATCGATGCATTCGCCCGTGACCGGGCAGATTTCATGCGCGAGGAAGGCGACAGCCGGCGAGGAGAGATGCGGCGGCAGATTGGCCTGGGAATGGGCGAGCAGCGGGGAGTCCTCCTCCAGCGTCGCGATCACCAGCCTTGTATAGCCGCCGGGGCTGACGGCATTCACCTTGATGCCGAGGCTCTGCCCCTCCGCCGCCAAAGCCCGCGTGAGCGACCAGACGCCGCCTTTGCTCGTGGAATAGGCCACCTGGTTGGCGAAGCCGGTCATCGAACTCGATGTGGTGTTGACGATGCGCCCATAGCCCTGGGCCTGCATATGCGGCCAGGCGGCATGGCTGCACCAGAGCGCGCCCATAAGGTTGACATCAATATGGCGCTGGATGTCGCGCGGGCTGATCTCGCCGAATGGCGCGCCGATGGAAATGCCGGCATTGTTCACGAGAATATCGATGCGGCCGAAAGCCTCGAGCGCGGTGCGGATGATCGCCGCGGCACCTTCCGGCGTGGCGACGGAATGCGGGCTGGCAACCGCCTTGCCGCCGGAGGCGCGGATTTCCGCGGCCACCGTTTCGGCCGAGGCGGCGCCTGGATAATGCCGCGCCTCGGGGTCGCTGCCGATATCATTGACCACGACATTGGCGCCGCGCGCGCCGAGCAGCAGCGCATGCGCCCGCCCCAGGCTCGGATTGCCGCCAGCCCCGGTGATTATGGCCGTGCGGCCGTCAAAACGTAATGGCTCCATGTCATGCTCCTTCTTTTGCTATCGCATCAAAGTTTAGCGGCAGGCGGGCTTCCGGCGACATCGTGATACGGGCCGTATGAACAGCCCATGCTTCAAGGATGCCCGCGCTCATTATCTCTCCCATTGCTCCGGACTTCTGCTGATCCGCGATGGTTTCGAGAGGGCGCGGAACGCCGGCGCATGGCAATATAAAAAACCCTGTTGCAATATCCAGGCATGCCGGATTGCACTTTGAGTGATCATGGCATTGCATGGCGCGCGGCCGGGTTGAACACTGCGGGACTCTGTGGCCAGAATGAGCGAAACGGAGTGAACGACCATGCAAGACAGACCTTCGGCGAACGATCCCGCCATGCCGCCGGGCGGCCTTGAGTCCGCCGTGCCCGGCTGGGCGGCGCTGCTCGACGGGTTGCGCGACCTGCCGGACCGCATCCTGGCACGGCTGCCTTCCGGCCAGCAGCAGGACCCGCAAATCCGCCAGGAGGCCGGGCGTCTCGCACTTTCGGCGCTGGTGGCGGCGGGGATCGATGCGCTGACGGCGGATCCCGATCATCCGGTGTTTCTGCCGCAGCTCAACAACTACATAACGGTCGGCCAGCCCAATGCGGATACCAATTACCGATCAGCCAAAATCGCGCCGGGCGGGGTGTACCGCCTGCGTGGGCGGCGCGGCAGCATGAACCAGGCCGTTATCGCGGAAAGCGGGCCGCGCCCGCCGCAGGTTGAAGGCAGCGTCAACCTCGGCAAGCCGCGGCCGGTCCACGACCTGAACGCGCTCACGCTGGACGAGGCGGGGCGCTATGATGTGATCCTCAGCACGGCGCGGCCGGAGGGCTATACCGGCGACTGGTGGGCGCTCGACCCGACGACCAATGCGCTGCTCGTGCGCCTGGTCGGCGCCGATTGGCGCATGGAGGTGGAGCCGACATTGTCGATCGACCGCCTTGACGTTCCTGCCGCGCGGCCGCGCCCGGATGCGGCGGTGCTGGAAGCCAGGCTGCGGGCCATGCCGGCGGCAGCCGGTTTCATCGCGCCGCTGCTGGTGGACCGGCCACAGAAATTGCGCGCGGAGGGCTATGTCAACCGGCTCAAGGATGTCGATTTTTCGCAGATGGGCGGGCTTGCCGGGCAGTTTTACTATGAGGGACTGTATGAGCTGCGCGATGACGAGGCGCTGATCATCGAGACCACGCTGCCGGAGCGCCATTTGTACCGCTCGCTCATCCTCACCAACGAGATTTACGAAACCACCGACTGGTACAACAACCATAGCAGCCTGAACGGGGCGCAGGCCAAGGCGGATGCGGATGGCGTGCTGCGAGTCGTCGTATCAGCGCGCGATCCGGGCGTGCCGAACTGGCTGGACACGGCGGGCTATCCCACCGGCGTCATCCAGGGGCGCTGGGTTGACTGTTCGGCCAAGCCTCTGCCGGGAGTGCGCAAGGTGGCGCTGGCGGAGGTACGGCAGTTTCTGCCCGCCGCGACCGCCATGGTGAGCCCCGTGGAGCGCGCGGCGCTGGTGCGCGAGCGCCGCGCCCTGCTGCAGCAACGGCCGCTCTGGTAGGGCCTCAGATGCGGGCCGGTTGAGCGGGTGATTATCCGCCATGTCCGGCACCGGGGGCGGGTGCCTGGTTCAGCGCACCGGGTTCAGCGCGCGGGGCGCAGGGCGAGGCGCGACAGGCTGACGCCAGCCCCCGCCGCCGCAATGGCCGCCGCCAGCCAGAGCGACCAGATCAGGCCACCTGATGCCGTTTCAAACAATATCGCCGCGAGGGTGGCGCCGGCGGTCTGCCCGGTGAGCCGGGCGCTGGCCAGCATGCCACCGGCCGCCCCAGCCCGCGCGCGCGGCGCAGCGGCGAGCAAGGTGCGGTTGTTCGGCGCCTGGAAAAACCCGAAGCCGAGGCCGCACAGCGCCATGCGCCAGACAATGCCGGTGGCCGCCTCATGGACCGGCATGCCCGCCAGCAGAAAGAGCCCCGCGCCAAGCAGTGCCAGGCCGAAGCCGCCAAGCAGCCCGGCCGGGTAGCGGTCGGCAAGCCGGCCGGCCAGTGGCGCCGCAACCCCCACCGCCGCCGGCCAGGGGGTCATCAGCAAGCCGGTTTCAACCTGGGTGTGGTGCAGGACGGTCTGAAAAAAAAAGGGGAGCGAGACGAAAGCCAGCATCTGCGCCATGAACGATGCCACCGAGGTGGCGATGCTCAGGGCAAACAGCCGGTTACGCAGCAGATCGACCGGAACCAAAGGCCGCGCCTGCGGTAATGAACGGCGTACCAGCCGCCAGCCCGCGGCGATGCCGCAGGCGAGCGCGGTGGCACCAGCCATGGCGCCATGCGGGCGGGCGAGAAGATCGGCCCCGATGAAGATGAGACCATAGGCCAGGATGTTGAGCCCCGCCGACACTCTATCCAGCCTGCCGCCGGATTTGGGGCTCGACGGCAGCGCGAACGAGCCGACGAGCAAGGCGGCGATGCCGGTCGGCACGTTGACGGCGAAGAGCCAGGGCCAGGAGGCATGGGCGAGGATCAGCGAGGCGAGGCTGGGGCCGATGACGGCGGCCACCGAGATCACCAGCGCATTCAGCCCGACGCCACGGCCGAGCTGCGCCGTGGGAAAGGTGAAGCGCACCAGCGCCGGGTTGACGCTCATGATGCCGGCGGCGCCGAAGCCCTGGATGGCTCTGGCCAGGGTAAGCTCCGGCAACGAGCGCGCGCAGCAGCAGCCGATGGAGGCGAACACGAAGAGCACCAGACCCGCCAGGAAAACCCGCCGGAACATGATGATTTCGCCCAGCGCGGCAAGCGGCAGCAGCGAGACGACGATGGCCAGCTGGTAGGCGTTCACGACCCAGATGGAGCGTGCCGCCGCGGCGTGCAGGTCTCGGGCGATGGCCGGCAGCGCCACGTTGGCGATCGATGAATCGACGACCGCCAGGAGCATGGCCAGCCAGATCGCCGTCATTGCCCAGCCGCGCGGCCCTGGCGGCAGGCCGTCCGGCAGCTCCCGGGGCGGCAACGGGGGGGACATATCCAACTCTGCACCGCCTGCCGTCAACAACCGCCCTCGCCTCATGTCCGCTGCCATGCTGGGTGGCATTTAGTACCAGGAAGGCCGCCATGGCCAATCCGCTCCCCGCATATCTGTCCACCGGGCCTTGTCACCGGCGCGGCTATGGGTTGAATGGGGCCGCAAAACGATGATTTGAGGAATTCCGGCCATGACGAACCAGACCATGCATGAGCGCCTTCTCGACCTGATCCAGGCGGAAGACATCGACACGTTGTTCGGCATCCCCGATCCGAGCTTTTTTGCCATGTTCATCGAGGCCGAGCGGCGCGGCATGGAAATCGTCTCGCCGCATCACGAGCAGGCCGCCGCCCTGACCGCCGATGGCTATTTCCGCATGACGGGCAAGCCCGTGGTGCTGTGCATGAACAAGGGGCCGGGGGTCGGCAATATCGCGGCCGGCGCCAATTTTTTCCGCAAGGAGAATGTCCCCGCCGTGTTCATCATGGCGCAGCGCCAGCGCTTTTATGAACAGCGCGTCCGCCGCGGCAAGATGCAGTATATGAGCCAGCCGCCGATCTTCGAGGGCGTGATGAAGTATATCGGCGTCATCGAATATCCCGAGCAGACCGACGAGATCATCCATGAGGCGTTTCGCCAGGCGATGACCGGCGTGCCCGGCCCCACCTATGTCGAGCTGCCGCTCGGCGTCATGCAGGCGCGCTTCAACCTGCCGCCGGTGCTGCCGCCGAACCGCTACCGCCTGACGCGCCAGCGCGCGGATGATTTGTCGGTGCAGGAAGCCGTTACGCTGCTGCGTGACGCCAGAAACCCGGTGCTGCTGCTCGGCCAGGGCGTGTTCGTGAGCCGCCAGCATGAGGCGGCGGCTGCCCTTGCCGCGAAGCTGAACTGCCCGATCCTGCTGTCCAACGCGGTGGAGGCGATTCTGCCCGGCATGGAGGACCGTAGCTTTGCCTACAGCTCCGAAGCGGGCGGGCGTATCGCTTCCGGTTCGGACGTGGTGCTGGCCATCGGCACCGAGCTGGGCGAGGCGCTGAATTACGGGCGCGGCCATGCCTGGAAGCAAGGCGATGCGGCGCGCAAGTGGATTTATGTCGAGCGCGATGCAACGGCCATCGGCGTCAACCGGCCGATCGACGTGCCACTGGTCGGCGACCTCAAGGATATCGTGCCGCAACTCACCGAGGCGCTGCGCGGCGTGCAGCGCACCCTGCCGATGGCGCTGGCCGAATGGAAAAACATCCGTGACGATGCCAAGCAGGCGCTCACGGACAAGGTGCCCACCGCCGCGCAACCGATCCATACCGGGCGACTGGCCATCGAGGCGACGAAGGTGCTGCCCGAGGATACGATTCTGGTGCGCGATGGCGGGGCGGCCAGCATGTGGTTCTCGGCCCTGCTGCAATGGGTGCCGCGCGATGCGATGTGGAGCTCCAACTGGGGCGCCATCGGTAACGGCCTGCCCATGGCGCTGGGCGCCCAGCTCGCGGCCGGGCCCAACCGGCGCGTCGCGCTGCTGACCGGGGATTCGGCTTTCCTGTTCCATATTTCCGAGCTCGAAACCGCCGTGCGCAAGAACGCGCCGCTCATCTGCATCGTGGCGGTGGACCATGCCTGGGGCATCGAGGCGGCATCGTACAAGGCGAATTTCGGCGATAATACGCCGACACCCGAAGCCCGCTGGGGCAATGAGGTGAGGCTCGACAAGACCGCGATCAGCTTTGGCGCGCATGGCGAATATGTCGAGCGGGCCGAGGATATCGGCCCGGCGGTCGAACGGGCGCTGGCCTCGGGCAAGCCGGCGGTCATCCATGTCGAGGTCGACAAGGCCGGTAACAGCACATTTGCCGGCATTCCCGGCTTCCTCGAATTCCGCAACTGGTTCGGCGAGGAAGGCGACTTCCTCGGCGTGCCCGGTGCCGCTCCGGCGCCGCCCAAGGAGGGTTCCGGCGGCTCGACCGAGAATAGCAGCGGCTACTGAGGCGCGCGCCCACGGCACAAATCCGGCGGCGCCCGCCGGATCAGCCCGCATGGCGATGGCGGCGCATCCTGGCAGCCTGCGGAAGCGGATGATGCGGGCCCCGCCAGCCCGCCATCCTTCCGCCTTCGGCAGTTTCTAGGCCGGGTAGCTGTCCATATGCACATAGCTCAGCTTCTGGTGCCTGATGCGCCATTTGCCATCGGCGCAGCGTACATAGCGCTCGCGGTAATGGCCAAAGCCGGTATGGCCGGCAGCGCCCATGGCGGCACGCCGCGCCGCATCCCATATATTCCGATCCTGCAACGCCCAGATCACGTCGGCGGCATCGGGGCCATCGAAGGTGATCTCGGGATTATGCACCTGATGGTTGGTGACGGCGGCTTCCACATAGCCGCGCACCTTCCGCACCAGCGCCTCGCGGCCATGGGTCACATTGCCCTCTGGCGGCGTGTCGAGCACTACATCCTCGGTAAAGCAATCGGCATAGCCCGCCCAGTCCTTGGCATCGAGACAACGGCAATAGCGATACTTGGTCTCGCAGATGGCCTTCCAATCGGCGAAATTATCAGACACGGCAGAATCTCCCATTCTTATATTTGTAAAAACACTAACCAGCCCGTGGCTTCTCGGCAATCGCCATCACCGGGCTGAAACAAAAACACCGGCCCCCCTCGCGGAAGGCCGGTGCTGCAATGTGCTTCAAACCAGCTTCAGAAGCCGAGGTCGAAAATCTTCCCGTCGAAATTACCGCCGAGCAGGTTATTCGCCTGCGCCAGCTTCTCCGGGGCCACGCCGCCGAGATAGCCATCGATCAGCCGCTGGTAATTGCTCACCAGCCCCTCGACATCCTGCGCCAGGCGCATGAACTCAAAACCCTCGGCATGCACGCCCACCTGCTGGATGGGGATGTTGGAGTAATCCTGGCGCGGGATGGGCGGGAATTCCGGGCTGTCATAGGGCAGCCAGGTCGGCTCCATCGGCACTGGCGGCTCCTCGCCGGGCGCGAAGGGCGCCAGCGACCACAGCTCGAAGATGCAGGTCTCAGGTCCCGTTGGGCGAATGCGGTAGGCCGACATCGCCGTGAACATCGGCAGCAGGAAATAATGCGGGAACATGAACTCCACCGCATTCACCGGATCGGACACGCAGACCGCGTTCAGATCCGGCACCTTCTCGCCCTTGGCCTGCAGCTGCTTGGAAATCTGGTCCTGGAGGATGCCGAACCAGGTCTGCACCGCAAGCTGCGGGTCTTCCGGCAGATCGACATCGAGCAGCCCGCGGGCAATCTCGATCTCCTTGGGATGCACCATGCCGGCCATGCCCTCGCTCAGCAGCTCGAGATGCCTGAACTGCGCCTTGATGTTCTCCCGCCCGCTCATATACGGGTTGGTCGGCAGGCCGACGCCGCCGGTTTCCGACATGTTATAGGCGTACATCGAGTTATACAGGCCCGGCACCACGCGCTGCAATTGCGGGTGCGTCTTCATCACGTGATAGCCTTCCATGAAGGCCTCCATCGCGATCTTCCAATTGGCCGGCAGCTCTGTCGCAAACCACCATTCGGCGCGCAGATTGGCCAGGCCATGGGCTTCCAGCCGCTCGGCCACGGGGCCGAAGCTCGCGCGCAAAGCAGGCGCGTTATCGTCAAAGTTGATGAAGGCGCAACCGCCCCACAGCTCCACGCGGCAGGGCTTGAGGGCGAGATCCGCCTTGTCGAGCTGCTTCTCGCTGAATTTCTGCTTGCCGTAGACGAAGGTATTCTCACCCTCGATATTCCAGCGCCAGCCATGGAACGGGCAGGTGAAGCCCTCATGCTCGCAGGAGCCATGCGCGCGACCCTCGGTAATCGGCACGCCGCGATGGCGGCAGGCATTATGATAGGCCTTGATGCCCTCGGCGGCATGCATCACGATGACCGACTTGCCGAGGATCTTATACTCGATCCAGTCGCCGACATTGGGGATCTGCTCCAGCCGGCAGGCCATCTGCCACACATGCGGCCAGAGCTTCTCGACCTCGGCCTTGTAGAAGCTCTCATCGTAATAGCGCTGCGCCGGAATGCGTTCCGGATCGGTGATCCGGAAGGGGACTTCGCCCTGTGCTTCCACCTTCGTCATCAATGTCATTGCTTCTTCCCTCGATTACAGGTCTTGCTGTTACGTCTTACGCCGTTCAACCGCCGGAGCCTTCGTTTGCGCTGCCCGATCTGCTGCTGTTCAGCGGCGCCGGCTGCCCGCCGGCCACTTCACTCCCGGTACCGCTCAAAACCTCCGGCACGGTTGGTCCGCGCGCGGCAAAGGCTGAACAGCTTCTCAGCCCTTCTACGTCGTGTTTGCCGGTAACGCCACCCATATATGGGTGTCAAACTCCCGGATTCCGCCGCCATCGCCGCGCCGATGGCGGCGGCGAAATGCCCCATATTGCGGTCAACCCCATTTATGCATAGGCTCCCGCCCACAGGCCAAGCGTAACAAAAAGCAAGAATGCCTGGGGGAGAAGCGGTGATGGTACCGATCAGCCATACTAGGAATTTTTTCAGCGGCCTGCCGTCCGAATTCTGCGCGGCGCTGGATGATATCAGCACCGAACACCGTGCCCCGGCCGGACAGGCGCTGCTGCGCGCCGGCGGCCAGTGCTCGCAGCTCTACCAGCTGCGCGCCGGCACGCTGGAATGCCGCATGGCGGATGGGCGCGGCGGCGAGACCGTAACCGCCACCGTCACCTCAGGCGAATGGCTCGGCCTCGCGGAGGTGTTCAGCGGCCTGCCGGCCGCCGCCGATGTCATCGCCGTTACCCCCGTGCTGTTCCGCACCATCGCGGGCCGGGACTTCGAAGCCCTGGTCGGCCGCCATCCGCTGCTGACCGCCCGCCTGCTCCGGCTGTTCAGCCTCAGCGTCTCGGCCATCCACCAGCAGGCGCGCGACCACAACGCCCTGCCCCTGAAGGAGCGGCTCCTGCGCACCCTCTACATGCTCGCCTTCAGCCATGGCAAAACCCTGCGCCAGCACCAGGGCATCCTCATCGAAATGCCGCAGGAGGAGCTGAGCCGCCGGCTCGCCGCCGCCCGCCAGACGCTTAACCGCCAGTTAAAGGTGCTGGAGCAGGAAGGGCTGATCCGGGTGAATTACGGCTCCATCACGGTGCTCGGGCTGCACCGCCTCGCCGAGCGTCAGCTCAACCCGGCCCGCAAGACGCTAGGGGTTGCGCCGGACGTGTCATAATCTCGGAGCGGCCCAGCAGCGGCACGCCGACATAGCCGCGCACCCGTAGCGTGCCATCCGCGGCGACATGCAGGATGGATCTATACGTGTTGCCCGTGGAGGGATCGTAAATCCATCCGCCCCGCCAGCCTCCCACGCCATCAGGAACAAAGCCGCCAAGTATGGTCAGGCCGCATAACGGCCGGGACCGCAGCGCCGGGCTGGGATTGTGGATATCGGTTTTCACCCGGCCCGCTTTGTCCAGCGGCGCCCGCAGCCATTCGATTCGCCCGCATAAATTCACGCCGCAGGCGGATATGTACACGCCGGCCTTGCCCGTCGCATCCAGCCACCAGCCTTGCGGCGTTTGCGCGGCCCAGCCGACACCAGGCACCGCCAGGAACAAAGCCATGATCAGCGCCGCGCGGCGCCGGAAACAGAGAAAAACTTGCATTTCACCCCTTTTTGGTATTTAACCTACCCAATACGTCAGACAACAGACCTAAACAACAACCTGCGGCCATAAAAACAACCGGCCCAGGCGTCATATAGGAGGACACACCATGAATGGAATAAAAGCTCTCAGAGCCCCTTTGCTCGCGGCGGCGGCCGGTCTCGGCGGTACCCTGGCCTGGGGCCTGCCCGCTTATGCCAGCGGCTTCGGCCTGCGCGAGGGTTCGGCCGACTGGCTCGGCACCGCCTTCTCCGGTAACCAGGCCAAGGCCTATGATGCCTCGACCGCCTGGAGCAACCCGGCCGGCATGGCCTTGCTCGATCATGACGAGGTCGATGGCGCGGTGAGCATGATTGCCCCTTCCACCAAATTCTCGGGCTACGCCACCAACCCGCTCACCGGCACCACCACCACGGGCGGGCCAGGCGGCAACGCCGTTGCCCCCGCCGCCACCGGCGCGCTGTTCGGCGTCATGGTACTTTCCCCCGACCTGCGGCTGGGCTTTTCCGTCACCTCGCCCTTCGGCGAGCGCGTGGCCTATCCCAGCGACTTCGTGGGGCGCTATCAGAGCCTCGTCTCCAATATCACCGACATTAATTACGGCATTGCTCTGTCCTATAAAATCAACGACCATCTCTCGATCGGCGGCGGCCCGGATTTCGACTACTTCCAGGCCCGGCTCACGCAGAACCTGAACATCCCCACTCTGAGCGCGTTGACCGGCCAGAGCCCCGTCGCCGATATTCACGGCAACAGCCTGGGCATCGGCTATAATCTCGGCGTGCTCTACCAGATCGACGATGCCACCCGCATCGGCTTCGACTATCATTCGCGCATCCGCCACAACATCCACGGCGCCCAGACCCTCTCCATCCCCGCCATCTATTCGCTCTACAGCCCCGGCACGGTCGCCCTGCTGAACCAGGCCAATAGCGGCGCCACCACCAGCATCACCCTGCCGGACAGCGCGGGCCTTGCCATCTACCACCAGATCACCCCGGCCTGGGCCGTAATGGGCAGCGTGGAATGGACCGACTGGTCGCTCTTCAAAACCCTCGCGGTCACCGCCACCAACGGTTCGGGCGGCACGGTCATCCACGAGAACTGGCGCAACACCTGGTTCGCCGGCATCGGCACGAATTATTACGTCACCGACCGGCTGATGCTGCAAGGCGGCATCGCCTTCGATCAGTCGCCGGTCACCACCGCCAACCGCACCACCCGCGTGCCCGACGCTGACCATTACGATGTGGGAATCGGCGCGCAATATCAGCTACTGCGTAATGCGCGGCTCGAGTTGGCCTACGGACACATCTTCAGCCATGGCGGTGGCATCAATAATTCGGCCTCTCCCGCCGCCGGCACCATCAAGGGCCGCTACGCGGACTCTGATAACTCCGTGACAGCCGGGCTGAACATGACCTTCTAACCCCCTTGCCTCGCGCTGTAATTTCGTCAGGAATGCCGTCATGACTCACCAGGACCCATTCTTCACCGTCACCCAGCTCGCCGCCGAGCTGGGTATAACCGTGCGGACGCTGCATTTTTATGAGGCGCAAGGCCTGATCTCGCCGCAGCGCGCGGGCAATACCCGTGTTTACACAGCACGCGACCGCGGCCGCATGATCCTCATCCTGCGCGGCAAGCGGCTCGGTTTCTCGATCCGCGAGATCCGCGAATATCTCGAACTCTACGACATGGACCCGACCCATGAGACACAGACGAAAGCGCTGCTGAAATCGGTGCGCGCACGCATCCACCTTCTGGCCGAGCAGCAGGCCGCGCTGACCCAGACATTATCTGAACTGCAGGATATCGAGCAGCAGGCCGAAGCCGCGCTGCGGACCATGCAAATGGCATCAACCGGGAGATCAACGTGAAACAAGCCGTCATCGCGGGCTATGTCCGCTCACCCTTCACCCTGGCCGGCAAGGGCGCCCTCGCCCATACCCGGCCCGATGATCTCTGCGCCGCCGTGGTCTCCGCCCTGGCCACGCGCAGCGGCGTAAAGCCCGGGGATATCGAGGCGCTCATTCTCGGCTGCGCCTTTCCCGAGGCCGAGCAGGGCCTCAACGTCGCGCGGCTCGTCGCCCTGCTGGCCGGCCTGCCGCAATCCGTCGCCGGCTATACCATCAACCAGTTCTGCGGCTCGTCGATGCAGGCCATCCACAGCGCCGCCGGCCATATCGCCACCGGCGCCGGGGAGGTTTTCATCGCCGGCGGCGTTGAGAGCATGACGCGCGTGCCGCTGCCCGGCTACAACATCCTGCCCAATCCCAAACTCCACGCGGCTGTGCCCGGTGCCTATATGGGCATGGGCGAGACCGCCGAGAATGTCGCGCGCAAATGGAATATTGCGCGCGGCGCGCAGGACGAATTCGCGCTTCGCAGCCAGGCCCGCGCCGCCGCGGCGCAGGCCGCCGGATATTTCGCGGATGAAATCGTGCCGATTCAAACCCGCAACGGCATCGTGGACCAGGATGGCTGCCCGCGCCCCGGCTCCACCGCCGAGGCCCTGGCCGGGTTGAAGCCGGTATTCGATGCCGCCGGCAGCGTCACCGCCGCCACCTCCTCCCCGCTGACAGATGGCGCCACCGCCGTGCTGGTGTGCAGCGCCGATTACGCCGCCGCGCATGGCCTGAAGCCGCTCGCCCGCATCGTGAGCACGGCCAGCGCCGGCTGCGCCCCGGAAATCATGGGCATCGGCCCCGTTGCCGCCACGCGCAAGGCACTCGCCCGCGCCGGGCTGGAAATTTCCGCCATGGATGTCGTCGAGCTCAACGAAGCCTTCGCGTCGCAATCCATCGCCTGCATCCAGGAGCTGGGGATTCGCGCGGAAACCCTCAACATCGATGGCGGTGCCATCGCGCTCGGCCATCCGCTCGGCGCCACCGGTGCGCGGCTCGTCGGCAAGGCCGCGAGCCTGCTCCAGCGCACGGGCGGCCGCTACGCGCTCGCCACGCAATGCATCGGCGGCGGGCAGGGCATCGCCACCATTCTGGAGCGCGTCTGATGGGCCCGATCCGTCAAGCCGCCGTCATCGGTGCCGGCACCATGGGGGCCGCCATCGCCGCGCATTTCTGCAATGCGGGCATCCCCGTTCTGCTGCTCGACATCGTGCCCCCAGGTGCTGCCAGCCGTAACGAGCTGGCCGAAAGCGCTGTTGCCCGGATGCTGAAGACCGAGCCCGCCCCGTTCATGTCGAAGGCCGCCGCCCGGCTGCTGACTCCTGGCAACATCGAAGACGATCTCGCCAAACTCTCCGGCTGCGACTGGATCGTCGAGGCCATTATCGAGCGCCTCGATCTCAAACAGGCGCTCTACCGTAAAATTGAAACCGTGCGCCGCCCGGGCTGCGCCATCTCCTCCAACACCTCGACCATTCCGCTGGCCAAACTCGTGGAAGGCATGGGCGAGGCTTTCGCGCGCGACTTCCTCATCACCCATTTCTTCAACCCGCCGCGCTACATGCGGCTGCTGGAACTCGTCACCGGCCCGGCCACCGATCCCGCTCTGGCGGCGCGCATCGAACAGGCCGCCGACATCCAGCTCGGCAAATCGGTTGTCAAGCCCAAAGATTCCCCCGGCTTCATCGCCAACCGCCTCGGCGTGTACTGGCTCATGCTGGGTGTCATCGAAGCCATGGCGGCGGGGCTGAGCATCGAAGATGCCGATGCGGTGATGAGCAGCCCCATGGGCATTCCCAAGACCGGCGTATTCGGCCTCATCGACCTCGTCGGGCTCGACCTCATGCCCCATATCACGGCCAGCCTCGCAGCCTCACTGCCCGCGGCCGATGCCTTCCACGCCGCCAATCGCGATCTGCCACTGATTCGGAACATGATCGCGCAGGGCAATACCGGCCGCAAAGGCAAAGGCGGCTTCTACCGCAAAATTGCGGCGCAGCGCGAAGCCATGGACCTGGCCACCGGCGCCTACCGGCCCTTGCGAAAATCCGGCATCGCCGAAGCCGGCTTCAAAAACCTGCGCGCGCTGCTCGAGCGTGACACAAAACCTGCGCGCTATGCCTGGCGCGTGCTCGGCCCCACCCTGAGCTACGCCACCAGCCTGGTCGGCGATGCGGCGGCGCAGATCACCGCCATCGATGCCGCCATGCGCCTCGGCTATAACTGGCGCTATGGTCCGTTTGAGCTGATCGACCAGATCGGCGCCGGCTGGCTCGCGGACAGGCTACAGGCCGATGGCTTCGCCGTGCCGCCGTTTTTAACCGCCGCCCGGGATAAAAAATTCTACCGTGTCCAGGCTGGCACACAGGAATATCTGAGCGCCGATGGCAGCTATCAGCCCCTCACCCGTCCGCCGGGCGTGCTCCTGCTTGAAGACATCAAGCGCGTGCAAAAACCCGTGCTGAAAAACGCCTCCGCCGCCGTGTGGGATATCGGCGACGGCGTGTTGTGCTTCGAATACACTTCCAAAAGCAACTCGCTCGATGCGCAGAATCTCGACCTCCTCAGCCAGACCATCGACCGCCAGCCCAAGGCGCTCGTCATCTATAACGAGGGGCAGAATTTCTCCGCCGGCGCCAATCTCGGCCTTGGCCTGTTCGCCGCCAATATCGCCGCCTGGGGGGAGATCGAAAAACTCGTCGCCGCCGGGCATTCAATCTACAAAAAACTGAAATACGCCAGCTTTCCCAGCGTCGCCGCGCCGTTCGGCATGGCGCTTGGCGGCGGCTGCGAGATCCTGCTCCACAGCTCGGCCGTGCAGGCCCATGCCGAAGCCTATATCGGCCTGGTGGAATGCGGCGTCGGCCTCGTCCCGGCCTGGGGCGGCTGCTCGGAAATGCTCGCGCGCTGGGCCGCGGCACCGAAAATGCCGCACGGCCCGATGCCCGCCGCCGCCCGGGTTTTCGAGATCGTCAGCACCGCCACGGTTTCCAAATCCGCAGCGGAAGCCCGTGAATTTATGTTCCTGCGCGGCACTGACGGCATCACCATGAACCGCGACCGCCTCCTCGCCGACGCCAAGACCCGCGCCCTCGCCTTGGTGGAAAACTACCAGCCCCCGGCCACGCCCGTCTACCATCTTCCCGGCCCTTCCGGCCGTGTCGCCCTGAACATCGCCGCCGAGGATTTCCGCCGCAAAGGCATCGCCACGCCCTATGACATGGTGGTGGCCAACGAGCTCGCGGGCGTGCTCTCGGGCGGCGCTGCCGATATCATCGATGAGGTCACGGAGCAGGACATACTGGCCCTGGAACGCGCCGCCTTCCTGCGCCTCATCCGCAACCCGGGCACGCTGGCGCGCATCGAAACGATGCTGACCACCGGCAAACCCCTGCGCAATTAGGGATCAGAACATGCAAAGCTACACCGCCCCGTTACGCGACATGCGCTTCGTCCTCAACGAGCTGCACGGCGCGCCGCCTTTGCCCGGCCAGGATGATTTCACGCCCGAGCTGACCGACACCATCATCGAGGAAGCCGCGAAGTTCTGTACGGAAATCCTGCTCCCCCTCAACATGAGCGGCGATGTTGAAGGCTGCACCTTCGAGAACGGCATGGTCCACACCCCCGCCGGCTTCATCGCAGCCTATAAGGGCTTCTCACAGGCCGGCTGGGGTGCCTTGAATGCCGGGCAGCAATATGGCGGCCAGGGCGCGCCGGAAACCGTGGCCAAGCTGGTCGAGGAAATGATCTGCTCCTGCAACCTTTCCTTCGGCCTCTATCCCGGCCTCGCCCATGGCGCCTATCTCGCCTTGGCGAGTCATGGCGCGGAGGAACTCAAAAACCTCTATCTGCCCAAGCTCGCCTCCGGCATCTGGTCCGGTACCATGTGCCTCACGGAGCCGCATTGCGGCACCGATCTGGGCCTGCTGCGGACCAAGGCCACACCGCAGACCGATGGCAGCTACCACATCAACGGCGCGAAAATCTTCATCTCCGCCGGGGAGCACGACCTCACCGAGAACATCGTCCATCTCGTCCTCGCGCGCCTGCCGGACGCGCCACCCGGCATCAAGGGCATCTCGCTGTTCCTGGTGCCTAAATTTCTGCCCGACGCGGCGCAGAATCCCGGTCCGCGCAACGGCGTCTCCTGCGCCGCCATCGAACACAAGATGGGTTTGAAAGCCTCGGCCACCTGCCAGATGAATTTCGATGACGCGACAGGCTGGCTGGTCGGTGAGCCGCATCGCGGCATGCAGGCCATGTTCACCATGATGAACAGCGAGCGCCTCTCGGTCGGCACGCAGGGCCTGGGCCTGGGTGAAATCGCGTATCAAAGCGCTGTCGCCTATGCGCGCGACCGGCTGCAGGGGCGCGCGCTCTCCGGCACCAAATTCCCGGACAAGCCCGCCGACCCGCTGATCGTCCATCCTGATATCCGCCGCATGCTCCTCACCATGCGCGCCAACACCCAAGGCTGCCGCGCCCTGTGCGTCTGGGTGGCCCAGGCCATGGATCGCGCGGCCCATGCCGCGAGCGAAACCGAGCGCGCCGAGGCGGAGGAGTTCGTCGCCCTCATGACACCCATCGTCAAAGCCCTGTTCACCGATCTCGGCTTTGAATCGGCCAATCTCGCCATGCAGGTCTATGGCGGTCATGGCTACATCCGCGACCATGGCATCGAGCAACTCGTGCGCGATTCCCGCATCGCCATGATCTACGAGGGCACCAACGGCATCCAGGCGCTCGATCTGGTCGGCCGCAAGCTCCCCGCCAATATGGGCCGCTCGCTACGCCGCTTTTTCCACCCCGTTTCAGAATTCATTGAAACTAACGGCCAGCATCCGCAAATCGGCAAACTCGTGCAGAGCTTCGCGCGCGGGTTTGGCGCCTTGCAGCTCGCCACCGCCTTCATCGCTGAAAAAGGCATGACCGATGCCGAGGAGGCCGGTGCCGCCGCCACCGATTATCTGCGCCTGTTCGGCGTCATCGCGCTCGGCTTCATGTGGCTGCGCATGGCGCTCATCGCCGCCGAGAAAAATGGTGGCGAGGAGGCTGATTTCTATGCCGCGAAGCTCGTCACCGCGCGCTTCTATATCGAGCGCATCCTGCCCCAGGCGGGCGCGCTGCTCTTTACCATCAAGGCCGGCAAGGCCCCGCTCATGGACATGCCAGAAGCCGCCTTCTAGCCATGAGCGATCTGCCCGCCCGGCTCCGCGCCATCATGGGGCGGCGCCACGTCCTCACCGGCCGCGCCACGGCGCGGTTTTGCACCGGCTTTCGCTTCGGCCAGGGCCCGGTGCTCGCGGTCGCCCGCCCCGGCACGCTCATCGAGCAATGGCGCGCCCTCCAGGCCTGCCACGCGGCGGGTGCGGCCATCATCATGCAGGGCGCCAATACCGGCCTCACCGGCGGCTCCACGCCGGATGGCGATGCCTATGGCCGCCCCGTCGTCATCATCAACACCATGCGCATCAAGGCCATCCACGTCCTGCCCGGCGCGGCGCAGGTGGTATGCCTGCCCGGCGCCACTTTATACGCGCTGGAAAAAACCCTTCGCCCGCTGGGGCGCGAGCCGCATTCGGTCATCGGCTCCTCCTGCCTGGGCGCCTCCGTAGCCGGCGGCATCTGCAATAACTCAGGCGGCGCCCTCATCCGCCGCGGCCCCGCCTTCACCCAGCTCGCGCTTTATGCCCGCATCGATGAACGCAACGAGATCGAGCTCATCAACCATCTCGGCCTGCGCCTCGGCGCCACGCCGGAAGCCATGCTCGCCCGCCTCGAAGCCGGCGATTTCGCCGCGCATGAAATCGACCACCCCGCCGGCCGCGCCGCCTCGGACCCTGATTACGCCACCCATATCCGCGACATCTCAGCCCGCAGCCCGGCCCGCTTCAATGCCGACCCGCGCCGCCTGTTCGAGGCCTCGGGCAGCGCCGGGAAAATCGCTTTGTTCGCCGTCCGGCTCGATACTTTCGCCATGGATACGGACGCCGCCACCTTCTACATCGGCAGCGGCAACCCCGCCGCCCTCACGCATCTGCGCCGCCACATGCTACGGAATTTCAAAACCCTGCCGGTCGCGGCGGAATATATCCACCGCGATGCCTTCGACATCGCCGCCACCTACGGCAAGGACATGTTCCTCGCCATCGAGAAGCTCGGCACCGGCCGCCTGCCCGCGCTGTTCGCCCTCAAGGCCCGCTTCGACAGAATGCCCTTCCTGCCACGCGATTTTTCAGACCGTCTGATGCAGGCCGCGGCAAAACTATTTCCGCAGCATCTGCCCGGCCGCATGCGCGCATACCGCGACCGTTTCGAGCATCACCTGCTGTTGAAAATGCCGCGTGAGGGCAGCGCCGAGGCCCGCGACTGGCTCACGCGGCAGTTCCGCGACGAGAGCAGCGATTTTTTCGAATGCACGCCAGATGAGGCGGCCAAGGCCTTCCTCCACCGTTTCGCGGTGGCCGGTGCCGCGGTGCGCTACCGCGCCATGCATCGCGACAAGGTGGCGGATATCGTGGCGCTCGATATCGCCCTGCGCCGCGATGATACCGAATGGCGGGAGCAACTGCCGGCGGACATCGCGATGGCGATGCCGGTGAAGCTCTATTACGGGCATTTTTTCTGCCACGTCTTCCACCAGGACTATATCGTGGCCAAAGGCCACGACCCCGTGGCGCTCGAACACCGCCTATGGGCACTGCTCGACGCGCGCGGCGCCGAATATCCGGCCGAACATAATGTCGGGCATCTCTACCAGGCCAAACCGGCGCTGGCGGCACATTACCGCGCCCTCGACCCCTGCAACTGCTTCAATCCCGGCATCGGCCAGACATCCAAGCTGGCCTGCTGGGATTAGAGACTGTTTCAGTCCTCCGGCGCGATCTTCGCCTTCAACCCGTCCAGCTTGTCGGTCAGCTTGATCTGGCAGGACAGCCGCGAGGTCTCGTTGCGGTAGGAGGAGCTGTCCAGCAGCTCGTTCTCGTCACTGCTCATCGCCGGCAGCAGCGGCAGGAATTCCGGGTCGATATACACATGGCAGGTGGCGCAGGAGCAGCAGCCGCCGCACAGAGCCAGCAATTCGTCATAGCCACCATCGCGCAGCGCCTCCATCAGGCTGATGCCCGCTTTCACGGTCAGCGGGGCGGTCTCACCTTCACGGGTGGTTACGATGATCTCTGGCATGGCGGCACGTCTCCTTGGGGGTCTCGATATTGATCTGGTCATGCCGCTCTAGCCGAGCGTCACGCGGCGGGCAATTCCCCCTCCCCGCCGGGAACCCGCCATCCGCCCCCGCCCGGCACCCGGGCTTGTTTCAGCGCCCCGGCGATGACATCCTGCCCCCGCTGCGCCTGCTTGACCCCGCCGAAGGGTCAGGCAAAGCCACGACACGACGACACGACGACACGACGACACAAAGCCTGGCTGGAGAAAGAATGTGAGCACCGAGAACACCCAAGAGGCCTATTTCGCGCAATTCGGCGAGATCGAGACGGTCAAACGCACCCGCTTCCAGAAGATCGTGGCCAAAACCATGGTCAATAATGCCAGCACCATCCCCCATGTCACCCATCAGGACGATGCCGACGTCACTGGGCTCGAAGCCTACCGCAAGACCATGACGGTGAAAGCCTCGCCGCTGATCTTCCTCATCAAGGCCGTGGTCGAGGCGCTGAAAGCCTACCCGCAATTCAACGCCTCCCTCACCCCGGATGGGGAGACCCTGGTGCTGAAAAAATTCTGCCATATCGGCATCGCGGTGGACGGCCCGCTCGGCCTGCTCGTCCCCGTGCTGCGCGATGCCGACAGCAAGGACATTCCCACGCTCGCGGCGGAGCTGAAGGAGGTCTCTGCCCTGGCCCGCTCCAAAGGCCTGCCCATGGACCGGATGCAGGGCGGCTGCTTCTCCATCTCCTCGCTCGGCGGCATTGGCGGCACCTATTTCACCCCCATCATCAACGCCCCCGAAGTCGCCATACTCGGCGTCACCGGCATCCAGACCAAGCCGGTCTGGAACGGCCATGAATTCGCCCCGCGCCAGATGCTGCCGCTCTCCCTCAGCTACGACCACCGCGTCATCAACGGCGCCGACGCCGCCCGCTTCGTACGCAAAATCGCGGCGGCGCTGACGCAGTGGGATCAGGCATAGTCTCGCATGGGGGGCTCGCACGGCGGCGCTGAAAGCACCGCCGCCTCGTCCCACCTACCGCTGATCGGGGCGCAGCTTGTTCTCGAATGTCCAGATGGTCGTGCTGGCGCCATTGAGGCGCTGTTTCTTCCACGGCGCATAGGCCGGATCGGCCAGGAAGTCGTGAATCGCCTGCTCGGTCGGGAAGGTGAACAGAATCATGGTCTTGGGCACCGGCGCCTCGCCTTCCACCACGCTCACCGGCCCGGATGACGCAATGCGCTTGCCGCCATAAACCTCATATATATCCGGCACCGCCGCCATATAATCCTTCACCCAGGACGGGTCGTGCACATCTAGTGTTACCACCATGTAAGCGGTCATGCTGAACTCCTCTTGCCCCTGAACCATATGCCCGGCGGTTCGCAACCGCCGCTTCGCGTTCATAACCGGATGCCGGCACAAGGCAACATGTCCGAACAAATCCGGGGGCATTTTCAACTCCCGCCACGCCCTTTCCCGAAACATCAAAAAATGCTCTGTTGCCGATCAGCAACCAGCGGAGCCTGTAAAATGCAGCACACCATCACCGGCACCACCATGCCCGTCCTGCAAATCGGCCTGGCACCGGGCGAGACCATCATCGCCGAACCCGGAGAGTTCGCCTGGATGACCGAGAGCATCACGCTCAACACCACCACGCAGACCGCCGGCGCGCGCGGCTTGTTCGGCGCCATCGGCCGGGCTTTATCCGGAGGCGGCCTGTTTATGACCGAGTATACCGCGCAGGGCAGCCCCGGCCTCATCTCCTTCGCCGCCAAAGTGCCCGGCTCCATCCATCAGCTCGATGTCCCGGCGGGGCACAGCTACATGATCCACAAGCACGGCTTTCTTTGCGCCACACCCGGCGTGCAGCTCTCCACCGGCTTCCAGCGCCAGCTCGGTGCCGGCATATTCGGCGGCAATGGCTTTCTGCTCCAGCGCCTCCAGGGCCCCTGCACGGCTTTCGTGGAACTGGGCGGCGAGAGCGTGATGTATGATCTGCGCCCCGGTGAAACCCTGCGCGTGCATCCCGGCCATATCGGCATGTTCCAGGAGACCGTGAGTTTCGATATCGTGATGCTGCGCGGCATCAAGAACATGTTTTTCGGTGGCGACGGGCTCTATGTCGCCCGCCTCACCGGCCCCGGCAAGGTCTGGCTGCAAAGCATGACCGTGCCCAACCTCGCCCACGCCCTCGCCCCCTATCTCAGCGGCGAGACCGTACAGGCCAGCCCCACCCAGATCGGCGGGGCAGCCGTCGCCGGCTCCATCCTCGGCGATATTTTCCGAAGCTGAAGCGTTCGGGTCTGCTTGTAACGGCAGGGGCAACCTGAACCCAAGGAATCGCGCGCCGTGCAAGATATGAATATCGCTCCCTTCCAGCCATTGGAGACGGACAGGCTGCGTTTACGCTGCGTCGTCGCGGATGATGCCCCTGCGCTGACCAGGTTGATTACCCCGGCGGTGAGCCGTTGGGTGGCTTCCTGGCCCGTCCCGCTCACCCCGGAAATAGCGCTCACACGCATCATGACGGCCCTAAAGCTTGCCTTCGCGGGAGATCTCTTGCCCGTCGCAATCATCGAAAAAGAAAGCGCTGAACTGATTGGATGGACCGAGATCTACCGGGATGCCAAGGCCCGGGAACGCGGCTCGCTCGGCTACTGGCTGGGCGAAAAATATCATGGGAAAGGCTACATGAAGGAGCTTGCGCCTGTTGTAGTGGTGGCTGGCTTTGCGCTGCTGAACCTGACCGTGATCGAGGCCGGAGCCCAACCTGGCAACACGGCATCATTCGCCGTCATGCGCGCCCTTGGCATGAAACGGGTCCGGGAAGAGATGGTCTATGCCCCAGCCCGGAAACGAGATGAGCTTTGCTATTTTTACGAGATATATCGTCCAACAGCTCAGACCATATGATGTCCGGCTAAATTTCCAGGCTTGGTTGCGCCCGCAGGCTGAACGGCGGCGGGGCGGCGAGAAAATGCTCCTCCCCCACCCGCAGCAGCGCCAGGGTGACGATGCCCGCGGCAAACAGCGCGCCCGCCACAGCCCCGCCTTGCGCCATCGTTTCCGCGGCTTCTTCCTGGCTCATCGTCCGCGGCGGATACACGCCCAACCCGTCCAGCAAGCTCTCAGGCACGAGCGTGGTGGCCGGCACCGTTTCGGCGCCATCAGCCGGCACCATCGGCGCGGCAATCGCGCCGAGCGCCGCCTCGGCCATCGCCGATGACGGCGCGGCGATGTGTATCCGGTCCACGCAGCCCAGCGCATAAGCATCGAAACACCATCCCGCGGCCGCCACTCCGCGCGTCCGCGCGGTCGAGGTGATCGGCACTTTGGACGCGTAGCGCGGGTAATCCGGCCAATCGAACGCGCTCGGCGTGATGGTCTGGCCCTCGGCGAGGTGAACCGCCACCGCACCCAGATTATTGGCAAAAGCCCGGTCCAGCGCGCCCGCCTGCGCCATCGCGGCCAGCATCTCATCGGCCATCGCCCCGCGTAAGGCCGTTACCGGCGCCAGCGCCCCCGGCACGGCGGCGCAGGCCGCCACCGCGCGCCGCGCCGCCGGCCCGTAAGGCGTCAGCCCCGCCTGCAGAAGTGGCACATCATCGGCCAGTTCGATCACCAGGGCGCGCGCCCGCTCTATCCCCGCATCATAGGCGCGGCCGATCTCGCTTGGCCGGCCGAAAGCCTGAATGATCACGTTGACCGGCCCGTTTTTCAGATGCAGCCGCTTGCCATCCGGCAGCCAGGCCACATGCAACCGCCTCACGCCGCGCCGCCAGAGCAGGCGCCCAGGCCCAGCCCCTGCGGGCACCGCCGACCAGCCGCAAACTGCCTGTAATCCATGGGGTTATGCATAGAGCCCGGCCGCATAACCGGCAAGCACCGGATGCATTACACCTCCCCCTCCCGCCGCCACACAGCCGCATGTCCGCCGCATCGCCCAAACAGGGATTTCCGCTCATCCAGGCGCTGCGGGCCGGCGCCGCTTTGGCCGTGGCATTCATCCATATCGTGCATGACGCGCTGCAGCTCAGCCCGGGCAACGCAACGCTGGCAGCCCTCACAACGCCATGCCCTGGGCCGCCGGGGTGGATATTTTTTTCGTCATCTCGGGCTTCGTCATCGTCTATTCATCGCGCGGCTTGTTCACCCGCCCGGACGCCTCCCGCCTGTTCCTGGCGCGGCGCCTGGCGCGCATCGTGCCGCTCTACTGGTTCACCACAACCCTGTTCCTGGTTAATTTCCTGCTCCTGCCTGGCGCCATCCACGGCACTGTGGGTGGCTTGGGCTATATCCTCAAATCCTACGCCTTCATCCCCGCCGCGCGGCCGGAGGGCCTGGTCCAACCCGCCCTCGGCCTCGGCTGGACGCTGAACTATGAGATGTTCTTCTACGCCGTCTTCACGCCGTTCCAGTTTCTGCGGCAGCACCGGGCGGTCATCTACGCCACCACCAGCCTCACGCTCTTCGTGCTGGCGGGCGCCCTCATCGGCTTTCCCGGCACCGCGCTGCCATTCTGGTCGAACCCGATCATCCTGGAATTCTGCGCCGGTATGGGGCTCGCCTTTCTCCCGGGCCGCCTCGCTTTGCCCTGGGCACCGCGCGCCCTGCTCGCCATAGCCGCCCTCGCCGCACTGCATGTGCACACCCAGGAAGGCCCCGAACGGTTCTACGCCTGGGGCCTCCCCGCCGTGATGCTGATTCTGGCCGCCAGCACCGGCAAGCCGGTCACGCGCCTGCCGGCATTGGAGCTATGGCTGGTCCGCCTCGGCGATGCCTCCTACGCTCTGTACCTCATCCACCCTTTCGTGATGCGCGCCGTCTCGCTCATCTGGCATCACCTGCATGCGAGCGCGCTGGCCTATGCCGGGCTCTGCCTGGTACTGTCCCAGATCACCGCTTTGGCCGTCCATAAATACGGCGAGCGCCCGGCCACGCGGTGGCTCCGTACCCGGCTCGAACCGTCCCGATAGGTATTTTTACCGAAACCGCATCGGATCTATGGCCGCCATAATCGCTACCGCGGCGCCCGGATCGGCGCCTTTCACCATCGCCGTCACCAGGGCGCTGGCGGCCGGCGCCGTCTGAATCCCGTACCCACCCTGGCCGACACACCAGAAGAACCCCGGCGCCGCACTATCCCAGCCAAAGGCCAGCGAGCGGTCAGGCGTAAAGGTGCGCAACCCCGCCCAGCTATGCTCCACCCGCCGTACCTCGATATCCAGCGCCTGGCTCATACGGTCCACGGCGATGGCGATGTCCAGCTCGTCGGGCTGCACGTCATGCGGCACATCCGGCGTCTCATCGCAGGGTGTCACCATCAGCCGGGTCCGCGCCTCGGTGCGGGCGTACCAGTCATGCCCGGCCGACTGCACCAGCGGCCAATGCTCCACATCCCAGCGTCCCGGATCGATGATCGCGGCGGTCCGCCGGCACGGCACCAGCCCGATCGGCGCCAGCCCGGCGATCTTCGCCACCTCATCGCCCCAGGCCCCCGCGGCATTGATCACAATCGGCGCGTGAATCACCGCCCCGCCGGACGTCTCAACCTCCCAAATGCCATTTTTGCGCTCGATCCGCCCGGCGCGGTGGCGCAGGAGCAAAACCCCGCCCGCCGCGCGCGCCCGGCGCAGATAGAACTGGTGCAGCGCGGCGACATCCATGTCGAACCCGTCCGATTCCAGCCCGGCCCGCACGGCATAGCCATCGCGGATGGCCGGGCAAAGCGCCTTGGCCCGCGCCAGGGAAATCTCCTCGATACCGAGATCCTGGGCGATCAGCGCCTCCAGCGCCGGGGTCTGCGTGTCCGGCGCCAAATACAGAATCCGGCGCCCGACGGCCAGCGCATCCGTGCCGATATCCGCGGGCGGGTTCTGGTAAAAATCATAGGAAAGCCCGGTCAGCACGCGCACATCAGGCGGCCCGTAATTGCGGATCCAGATCGCCGCCGAGCGCCCCGTGGTATGAAACCCGGCCTGCGCCTCCATCTCCACCAGCGCCACTTTATGCGTCGGCCCGAGCCCGGCGGCCACCGAAGCCCCGACCATGCCGGCGCCGATCACCGCCACATCGTAATGCCCGCTCATGATGGCGGAACCGCCCCCGGCCCCGGCGCCAGCGCGAGGAACTCCTGCAACGCCGCGATCACCTCGCGCGGTTTATCCGCATGCAGCCAATGCGCCGCCCCGGCAATGCTCTGCCGCACGGCATCGGGGAACAGCACATCGATCACATGCTCGGCCGCCGCCGTTACATAGCCGGACTCCGCGCCACGCAGAAACAGCGCCGGGCCGGTAAAGGGGCGCTGCCCCGGCAGAACCGGCCAGTCCAGCAAATCCGGCATCGCCTCCTGGATTTCGCGCAGACCGACGCGCCAGCGCGGGCTTTCCCCGAGCACCAGATTATTCAGCAGGAACGACCGCATCGGCGCCGCCTTAACGGTTGCCGCCAGCATCTGGTCCGCCGCACCGCGCGTCAGGCCCGGGCTCAGCTCCATCGCCAGCATCGCCGCGACGTAATCCTGATAATCATGGTCATAGGCGACCGGCGCTATATCCATCACCACCAGCCGGTCCACCAGTTCCGGCCGCATCAGCGCCAGGGCCATCACCGTCTTGCCGCCCAGCGAGTGCCCCACCAGGCTGGC
>JAKBAV010000002.1:96582-103881 GCA_021826225.1 Pseudomonadota bacterium
TCTATGCCGCGCTGGTTGAAATCGCCGGCACGCCGCGCCGCCAAACCGTGGCGTCGCTGGCGGTCAATCTCGTCATCATCCTGCTCACCGGCGCCCGCATGCCGCTCGCCATCGCCGGTTTCGAGATTCTGGCCCTGCTGCTGCTGCAACGCAGGCTCCTGCTGCTCGCCGCCTCCGGGGCCGGCATCGCCGCCGCCCTGCTCTTCTCCGGCGCGCTCAGCTTCCTGCGCATCATCGACCTCACAAAGCTGGGCGAGGCCACCGACCTCTCGCATCGCGGCCTCGTCTGGCCGTATTTTGAGGCGGCCTTCTGGTCCTCCCCGTTCATCGGCTGGGGCGTCGGTGCCGGCAAGGTCATCATCCCGCTGACATCGCGGCTCGACCAGTTCCTCGGCACCAATGCGGCGCATGACGAATACCTGCGTATCGGCGCCGAGGGCGGCATGTTCGGCCTCGCTTTGCTCATCGCCCTGCTCGCCCTCTGGGTGCGCCGCGGCAGTGCCACCATGGCCCCGGACCAACGCCTCATGGTGCGACTGATTTTCATTGGCTTCGCGGTACATTCAGCCACCGATAATACAATGATCGCAACGACGAGCAGCGTATTCTTCCTATGGGCATCCTGCATCTTCGCAAACGCCGAAAATGGGACTACAGCGGCTGCATGATCACCCGCCGCCTCGCTTTGGCCACTCCTTTCGCCCTGTACGCCACCCAGGCCTGTGGCGCCGCCGCGCCGCCCATCTGCATGGTGATGAACTCCGCCGGCGCCAATATCTCGGTCATCGACATGACCACGCGCCAGATCATCGCCACCGAACCAGCCTTGCGCGAGCCCAGCCACTGGGCCCTGACGCCCGACCGCCAGACCCTTTACATATGCGACGCCTCAGGCAACGCCGTCTTCGCCTTCGATCCGCGCACGGGCGCCCCCAAGGGCCGGCACCGCATCGCCGACCCCTACCAGCTCGGCTATTCCCCGGACCAGAACTACCTCGTCGTCAACGCGCTGCGCCTCAACCATGTCGATGTCTACGATGCCACGACGCTCAGCCTGGTCAAACGCTTCCATGCCGGCCGCATGCCGAGCCATCTCGATTTCTCACCCGATTCGCGCTGGTGCTTCTCCTCGCAGCAGCAATCCAACACGCTGTTCTCCTTCGACATGGCGAGCATGACCCCGCGCTGGACCGTGCCCGTGGGCCACACCCCGGCCGGCGTGCTCTGGCTCAATGGCAAGCTCATCGTCTGCATCATGGGCGAGAACGGCATCGCCGAGATCGACCCCCTCGATGGCCACATCACCCGCCGCCAGCAAACCGGCCCGGGCGCGCATAACGTGTTCCTCGACGAAAAAAACCGGATTCTCTACATCTCCAATCGCGGCCCGGGCGATACCTCACTCACCGCCCTGGACCCCGTCACCCTGGAAATCCGCCGCCGCTACGCCATACCCGGCGGCCCGGACGATATCGCCATCGCCCCTGACGGCAAAATCTGGATCGCGCTGCGCTTCGCCGAACAGGTCGCCATACTCGACCCCGTGACCGGCGATTACGACACCATCGATGTCGGCCGCTCGCCGCACGGGATTTATCTCAGCACCTGCCTCACCCAGAAAGGACAGGTAACGGCGGAGCGGCTGAGATAAGTCCGTGATAAGTTAGCGCCATACCGCCGCCGCCCATGATACAAGGCAGCACCATGACCACCTTCAGCCTCGACCGCATCTTCTCCATCCTCGCCGGCTTCATGGACCAGTACGCGGTCCTGCCCGTGCTCTATCATTTTCACTGGATGGAATGGGACGACCTCGCCTTCAACTGGTGCCTGGTCTGCGTCTATGGCCTGTTCGCGGTCATCGCCACCTACGCCATCTGCTGGCCGCTGGAGCACTGGCGCCCCATCGAGCACTGGCCGGACCAGAAGGCGGTGCTGACCGACGTATTCTACACCCTGCTCAACCGCGTCGGCATCATCCCGGTCATCACGTTTTTGCTCTTCTACCAGGTACAGACTTTCTGCTCCGGCTGGCTGGTGGATAGGGGCTTCATCCCCCCTACATTGGATACCGTGGTGCCCTTCCTGTTCGGCCACCCCTTCGTCACCTTCTGGGTCTACGCCCTTATCCTGGACTTCGCCGATTACTGGCGGCACCGTCTGTCCCACAGCTTCCGCGCCTGGTACGCGCTGCACGCCTTGCACCACGCCCAGCGCCAGATGAGCTTCTGGTCGGATGACCGCAACCATTTCTTCGATGATGTCATCTCCTTCCTCTGGTTCTTCACCATCGGCCTGCTCATCGGCATCCCGCCGCTGCAATTCCCGCTGCTTATTTTGCTCCTGCGCTTCATCGAAAGCCTCAGCCACGCCAATATCCGTCTGAATTTCGGCCCGCTGGAATGGCTCATCGTCTCACCCCGCTTCCACCGCCTGCACCACGCCTTGCGCGCCGCCGGCCGCAACTCCTGCAACTATGCCGGCGTGTTCTCCCTCTGGGATGTCATCTTTCGCACAGCCGACTTCTCCCCCGTATACCTGCCCACGGGCGATGCCCGCGCACCGGAGGCCCTGGCCACGGGGAGCTACCTGCAACAGCAGATTTGCGGCGCGAAAATGTTTGTCAAAGCGTTGTTTGCGCCGAGGAAAAAGAAAGCAACGGTGTAGAGTACAATGCCTGTTGCCAAAGAGGGGTTACATGCGACAGAGGTTTACCGGGTCTTGCCATTGCGGAAACGTACGGTTCGTGGTGACGGCCGACATCGATCATGTCCGTGTATGTGACTGCTCAATATGCCGTAAGCGCGGAGCTCTGAATTTCAGGATCGAGGAGGCCGATTTCGCGTTAGAGACGCCGCTGGAAAACCTGACGCTTTATCAGTGGGGTAGCCGTACAGCCAAGGATTATTTCTGCCCGAGCTGCGGCATTCTGCCATTCCGCCGCCCCAGCCTCCCAACGGCCACCGAGATGATCGACGGCACGCAGCCTTACACCGGCTGGGCGATCAACGTCAGATGCCTCGACCATCTGGACCTCTCCGACCTTCCCCAAAAGCTGATCTCCGGGAGCAAACTGTAAGAGACCGTTTGAAAACGCGCGTCAGCGCATCGTCATCGCGAGCATGGCGGCTTTTCAAACAGCCGCTAAAATCCGGAAGCCCACACGCCTCGACAGCAGCCCCCTCACCCCATAAAACCCCCCCATGGAACCGAAAATCAAAAAAGTCGTCCTGGCCTATTCCGGCGGGCTGGACACTTCCGTCATTCTCCGCTGGCTGCAGAACACCTATCAGTGCGAGGTGGTCACCTTCACGGCCGATCTCGGCCAGGGCGAGGAGCTGGAGCCGGCCCGCGCCAAGGCTGAGCAGTTCGGCATCAAGGACATCTTCATCGAGGACCTGCGCGAGACCTTCGTAAAGGATTTCGTCTTCCCGATGTTCCGCGCCAACGCTTTGTATGAGGGCCAGTATCTGCTGGGCACCTCCATCGCTCGCCCGCTCATCGCCCAACGCCAGATCGAGATCGCCGAGATGGTCGGCGCCGATGCCGTGGCCCATGGCGCCACCGGCAAGGGCAATGACCAGGTCCGCTTCGAGCTTGCCTATTACGCGCTGAACCCCAATATCCGCGTCATCGCTCCCTGGCGCGAATGGGACCTCACCTCGCGCACCCGGCTCATCGAATATGCCGAGGAAAATCAAATACCTATCACCAAGGACAAGCGCGGCGAAGCGCCATTCTCGGTCGATGCCAACCTCCTCCACTCCTCCTCCGAGGGCAAAATCCTCGAAGACCCCGCCGTGGCACCGGATGAGATCGTCTACCAGCGCACCATCTCGCCCGAGGCCGCCCCGGATAAAGCCACGGAAATCACCATCGACTTCCAGCATGGCGATGCTGTCGGGCTCAACGGCGAGGCACTCTCTCCCGCCACCATCCTCACCCGCCTCAACGAATATGGCCGCGCCAACGGCATCGGCCGGCTCGACCTGGTGGAAAACCGCTTCGTCGGCATGAAATCCCGCGGCGTGTATGAAACCCCAGGCGGCACCATCCTGCTCGCCGCCCATCGCGGCATCGAGAGCATAACCCTGGACCGCGAGGCCGGCCATCTGAAAGACAGCCTGATGCCGCGCTATGCCGAGCTGCTCTATAACGGCTTCTGGTTCTCACCCGAACGCCGCATGCTGCAGGCCCTCATCGACACCTCCCAGGCCTCGGTCACCGGCCGGGTAAACCTCAAGCTGTACAAGGGCAACGTCATCGTCACCGGCCGGGAGAGCCCGCATTCGCTCTACAACACCCGCATGGTCACCTTCGAGGACGATGCCGGCGCCTATAACCAGCAGGACGCCGCCGGCTTCATCAAGCTCAACGCATTGCGCCTGCGGCTGGGGGCAAGCATCGGGCGGCGCGGCGGCAGTCTCTGATCTCCACAAAAAACCCGGCTCCGGCCGGGTTTTTTAATGGAAAACTTTCCCGCTCTCTCTCGAATATAGGCTTCAACCCATAGCCGAACAAAAAACGAACAAATAATTAACAGCCATGTTGCTATTTTGTTCTCATCATGCCAGTCTCGTATGAACGAATCGCTCTGGTATTCCAAGGAAAACACGCTATGGTTGCATCCGTTCCCAATAAAAAACCACGTTTGACAGCTGTCGAGTCGATGTTGGACGTTCCCGAGGCAACCAGAATGGCGAATATTACCGCAATGGCAAAACCCGATCTCGAAAAGAAACCCGACCTTGAAAAGAACAAGGCGCTGGACGCCGCCATGGCGCAGATCGAGCGCGCCTTCGGCAAGGGCTCCATCATGCGCATGGGCGCCAAGGCCGGCACCGAGACCATCGATGTCGTATCCTCCGGCTCGCTCGGGCTCGATCTCGCTCTGGGCATAGGCGGCCTGCCGCGCGGCCGCGTGATTGAAATCTACGGCCCGGAAAGCTCGGGCAAGACCACTTTGGCCCTGCACGCCATCGCCGAGGCGCAGAAGCGCGGCGGTGTCTGCGCCTTTATCGATGCCGAGCATGCGCTGGACCCCATCTATGCCCGCAAGCTCGGCGTGGATGTCGATAATCTCCTCATCTCCCAGCCGGATACCGGCGAGCAGGGGCTGGAAATCGCCGATACGCTGGTCCGCTCCGGCTCCATCGATGTTCTGGTCATCGACTCGGTCGCCGCCCTCGTGCCGCGCGCCGAGCTGGAAGGCGAGATGGGCGATTCCCATATGGGCCTGCATGCCCGCCTCATGAGCCAGGCGCTACGCAAAATTACCGGCTCGGTGGCGCGCAGCAATACCATGCTGATTTTCCTTAACCAGATCCGCCTGAAAATCGGTGTGATGTTCGGTAATCCGGAAACCACCACCGGCGGCAATGCGCTTAAATTCTACGCCTCCATCCGCATGGAAATCCGCCGCACCGGCTCCATCAAGGACCGCGAAGAGGTCACCGGCAACCACACCCGGGTAAAAGTGGTCAAAAACAAGCTGGCCCCACCCTTCCGCCAGGTCGAGTTCGACATCATGTTCGGCGAGGGCATCAGCAAAAACGGCGAGCTGATCGATCTTGGCGTCAAAGCCGGCGTCGTCGAAAAATCGGGCGCCTGGTTCAGTTATGATTCCACCCGAATCGGCCAGGGCCGCGAGAACGCCAAACAATATCTGCGCGACAACCCGAAGGTCGCCGATGCCATCGAGAAGAAAATCCGCGAACAATCCGCCGCCATCGCCGATTCACTGATGGCCTCGGATACCAGCGAGGACAGCCCCGAGGAGTGAGCCGCCCCTGAAGCCGCGAATAAAGCCAGGGCCTCTCCGCCCTGGCCGCAGGCCACATGTTCGCGCCCTGAGCCAGCCATAACGTGCGGATACTTGGCGAAACAGCACTCTGCCTGTAATCGGTACCCATGGTCACCAGCAACGATATCCGCGCCACCTTCCTCAACTATTTCGGCCGCAACGGCCACACAATCGTGCCCAGCGCGCCGCTGGTGCCGCGCAACGACCCCACCCTGCTGTTCACCAGCGCGGGCATGGTGCCGTTCAAAAACCTGTTCACTGGCCAGGAGAAACGCCCCTATATGCGCGCCACCTCGGCGCAGAAATGCGTCCGCGCCGGCGGCAAGCATAACGACCTCGACAATGTCGGCTACACCGCCCGCCACCACACCTTTTTCGAAATGCTGGGCAATTTCTCCTTCGGCGATTATTTCAAGGAACAGGCGATCTTCCATGCCTGGACACTTCTGACCAAGGATTTCGGCCTCGCCGCGGAAAAACTGCTCATCACCATCTACCACACGGATGACGAAGCCGCCGCGCTGTGGAAGAAGATCGCCGGGATCGGGGATGATAAGATCATCCGCATCACCACCGATGATAATTTCTGGAAAATGGGCGATACCGGCCCGTGCGGCCCGTGCTCGGAAATCTTCTACGATCACGGACCCGGCATCCCCGGTGGCCCGCCCGGCAGCCCTGATGAAGACGGCGACCGCTTCATCGAAATCTGGAACCTCGTCTTCATGCAATACGAGGAAGGTCCGCCCGGCACGCGCACCCCGCTGCCGCGTCCCTCCATCGATACCGGCATGGGCCTGGAGCGCTTCGCCGCCATCCTTCAGGGCAAGCATGATAATTACGATACCGACACACTTCGCGCCCTCATCCTCGCCTCGGCCGAAGCTACCGGCCAGGATGCGGACGGCGCCTTCAAAACCAGCCATCGCGTCGTGGCCGACCATCTGCGCTCCTCGGCCTTCCTCATGGCCGATGGCGTGCTGCCCTCCAATGAAGGCCGTGGCTACGTGCTCCGCCGCATCATGCGCCGCGCCATGCGCCATGCTCATATGATGGGCGCCAAAGAGCCGCTGATGTACCGCCTCGTCCCCGCCCTCACCCGGCAGATGGGCCAGGCCTACCCCGAGCTGAACCAGAATGCCGTCCTCATCGCCGAAACGCTGGAGCTGGAGGAAAACCGTTTCCGCACCCTGCTCGACCGCGGTATTTCGCTGCTCCGCGACGAAGCCGAAACCATCCCGGCCGGCGGCGCCCTTTCCGGCGCGGTTGCCTTCAAGCTGTACGACACCTTCGGTTTCCCCCTCGATCTCACTCAGGACGCCCTGCGCGAGGAGGGTAAAACAGTGGATATCGACGGTTTCAACGCCGCCATGGCCGAACAGAAAACCCGCGCCCGCGCCGCCTGGGCCGGCTCCGGCGAGGCCGCTACCGAGGCCGTCTGGTTCGAGCTGGAGCAAACGCTCGGCCATACCGAATTCCTCGGCTACAGCACTGAA
>JAKBAV010000014.1 GCA_021826225.1 Pseudomonadota bacterium
CGGCCGCCTCGGCGCCCTTGTTCGAGCCGGTCTCATGGCTGCGCGCCACGGCCTGGGCCAGCGTATCCACCGTCAGCACCGCCGTGCCGAGGCAGAGCGCCTGCTCCGCCGCCACGCGCAGCAGCCCGTCCAGCGTCGAGGCGCAGATGAACTCGTAATGGTCGGTCTCGCCGCGCACGACGCAGCCGAGCACGATATAGCCATCGAACACCTTGCCCGAGGCGACTGCGATGCTGAGCGCCTGCGGCAGCTCGAAGGCGCCGGATACTTCCACAACAGTTACCTCGGCATTCACCTGGGCGAGCAAGGTTTTCGCCGAGTCCAGCATGCCCTCGACCACCTGCTTGTAGTAGGGCGCACTGATGGCGAGGATTTGCGGCGCCGGGCCGGTTAATACCGGGGCGCGGGCCGGGGCGGCATCGGCCGTGCTCATGGTGTTTCCCCGATCTGGCGCTGCTCGACCACGTTGAGCCCGTAACCCTCCAGCCCGACGATGACGCGCTTATGGTTGGACAGCAAAATCATGTTCTTCACCCCGAGATCGACCAGAATCTGCGCGCCTATGCCGTAATCGCGCAGTGCCGGCGCGGGCCCCTTGCCTTCGGATAACGACCGGATACCAGCCGACATCGCGCCCTTGCGATGCTCGCGCAGCACCACCACCACGCCGCGCCCGGCCTCCTCGATCTGCGCCATCGCGCCGTGCAGGGCGGTGAAATTCTCGCCGCCCAGGATTTCCGAGATCAGATCCATGCCATGCATGCGCACGAGCACCGGCTCCGGCCCGGAAATATCGCCCTTGACCACGGCGAGGTATTCGAGCTGGTCGACCTTGCTCTCAAACGCAAACAGCCGCCAATGCCCGCCATTGGCCGCCGCCGCCATGCCCTGCTCGACGCGCTTGACCAGCTTTTCCGTGGTGCGGCGATAGGCGATGAGATCGGCGATGGTGCCGAGTTTCAGGTTATGGCGCTGGGCGAAGCCGATGAGATCCGGCAGGCGCGACATGGTGCCGTCATCATTGATGATCTCGCAGATCACCCCGGCGGGGATCAGCCCGGCCATGCGGGCGATATCGACCGCCGCCTCGGTATGCCCGGCGCGCACCAGCGTGCCGCCCTCGCGCGCCATAAGCGGGAAAATATGGCCGGGGGAGACGATATCATGCCGGCCCATCTCGGGGTTGATGGCGACCGCGACCGTGCGGGCGCGGTCGGCCGCTGAAATGCCGGTGGTAACGCCCTCTTTCGCCTCGATGGAGATGGTGAAGGCGGTTTCATGCCTTGTGCCGTTGGCCTGGGTCATCAGCGGCAGGCCGAGCGTCTCGCAGCGCGCGCGCGTCATGGCCAGGCAAACCAGCCCGCGGGCATGCTTGATCATGAAGTTGATGGCATCGGGTGTGGCGAATTGCGCGGGAATGACGAGATCGCCCTCATTCTCGCGGTCTTCGTCATCGACCAGGATGAAGATGCGTCCGGCCCGCGCCTCCTCGACGATCTCGGCGGCCGATGAGATGTAATCATGCAGGCCGGCGGTTTTCAGGGTGTCCATGGAGTCTTTCCTTCACGGCCGGGCAATGTCGCGGCCGGATAGCATATTGCTGACAGGGGTTTACGCATTCTTAAATCTAGGCCGGTTTGAAGCTCAACTGCCGCGCCACATAGCGCGCCAGCATGTCAATTTCCACATTCACGGCATCGCCCGGTTTCAGCGTGGCAAAATTCGTGTGCTGCTCCGTATGCGGGATGATGTTGACGCCGAACTCATGGCCGATGACCTCATTCACGGTCAGCGACACGCCATTGATGGCGATGCTGCCCTTGGGGGCGACGAACGGCGCCAGCTCCAGCGGCAGCATGAAAGTCCAGCGCGTCGAACCGTTTTCCGGCTGGCAGCCCCGCACGAAACCGATCCCGTCGACATGACCGGAGACGATATGCCCGCCGAGCTCGTCGCCCAGGCGCAAACTGCCTTCCAGGTTGATCTTGGAGCCCGGCTTCCAGTTGATCAGCGTGGTTTTGGACAGGGTTTCGGCGGAAACTTCGACCGCGAACCAGCCCGGCGCGGTGTCGATTACGGTGAGGCAGACGCCGGAACAGGCGATGGAGGCACCAAGAGCAATGTCATGCCCGGGCCAGCCCGGCGGCGTGGCGATGAGGAAACGCGCATCCTTGCCGCCCCCGGGTGGGGTGACTTCGGTGATCATGCCGATACCGGTAATGAGGCCAGTGAACATGGGTTAAGCCTTTTGATACTCGGTCAATAGATCGGTGCCCATGCGGTGCTGCGCCAGGAGCGCGAAACGCGGCATCTGATCCAGTGTGGCGATGCCGAAAGCCTGCGCCGCCGGCCAGCCATCGGCGCCGATGACGCAAGGGGCGTGAAACCAGGCGAGCCGGTCGACCAGCCCCGCGCGCAACAGCCCGGCGGCGATGGTACCGCCGCCCTCGGCCAGTACACGGGTCAGCCCCTGCCCCGCCAGCGCCCGCATCCCGGCGACAAGGTCCACCCCCGCCGCGGCGGCCGGCAGCTCGATGAGTTTTACGCCCGCCCCCTCCAGCGCCTTGATACGCAGCTTGTCGGCGCCGTTGCGGTGTAAAATCCAGAGCGGGTCATGCGCGGCGGTGCTCACCAGTTGCGAGAGCAAGGGGGTGCGCAGGTGCGAGTCGATCACGATACGCACCAGCGGCGCCGCGCGAAACCCCGCGATACGGCAGGTCAGCGCCGGGTCGTCGGCCAGCACGGTGCCGACGCCCACGAGCACGGCATCATGCCGCCCGCGCAGGGCATGGCCGGCACGGCGCGCCTCCGGCCCGGTGATCCATTGTGACTCACCCTTGCCCGTGGCGATTTTCCCATCCAGCGAGGAGGCGAGTTTCAGCGTGACCAGAGGCCGCTGCTCGCGCACCGTGAGGGCAAAGCCTGCGATCAGCTCCTCGCACGCCTCACGCAGAATATTTTCCGTAACCTCAATGCCTTCCGCGCGGAGTTTGGCAAGTCCGCCGCCATTCACCCGGGGATTCGGATCGGTCGCCCCAACCACCAGGCGGGCGATGCCCGCAGAGCGCAGCGCCTCCGTACAAGCCCCTGATTTACCAGCAAAACAGCACGGCTCTAGGGTGACATAGGCGGTCGCCCCCTTGGCCTGCGTCCCCGCCATGGCCAACGCCCGCACCTCGGCATGCGGCCGGCCGCCGGGTGCTGTGAAGCCACGCCCGACCACCAGCCCGTTTTTCACGATGACACAACCAACCGCGGGGTTGGGTGCCGTCTGCCCCAGCCCGCGCCGGGCAAGGCTGATGGCCGCGCGCATGAAGGCCGCGTCGCTCATTCGTCCGGACGGGCCAGGGGCGCGCCCTCCATACCGCCTAAAAATGCTTCAAAATCCTTAGCTTCGCGGAAATCGCGATACACCGAGGCGAAGCGTACATAGGCCACCGCATCGACCGCCTTGAGCGCATCCATCACCGCGCCGCCGATATCGTCGCTCTTTATCTCGGTATCGCCGCTGGCTTCCAGCTTACGCACAATGCCGTTGACGATGCGCTCCTGACGCTCCTCATCCACCGGCCGCTTGTTCAGCGCGACCCGTATGGAGCGCGCCAGTTTATCACGGTCAAACGCCACGCGCCGGCCATCGGCCTTCAGCACCGTAAGCTCGCGCAACTGCACCCGCTCGACCGTGGTGAAACGCTGCCCGCAACCGGCACAGAAGCGCCGGCGGCGGATGGCGCTGCCATCATCCGTCGGCCGGCTGTCTTTTACCTGTGTATCGTCCTCGCCACAGAAGGGGCAGCGCATCGCCTGTTACCGGTAGATGGGGAAACGGGCGCAGAGTTCCTTCACCCGCGCGCCCACCGCATCCTCGGCGGCGCTGTTGCCGCCATCATTGGAGCGGGCCAGACCGTCCAGCACCTGCCCGATCATCAGTCCGATCTCCTTGAACTCAGCCGTGCCGAAGCCGCGCGTGGTGGCGGCCGGGGTGCCGAGGCGGATGCCCGAGGTGATCGCGGGCTTGGCCGGGTCGAACGGTATGGCGTTCTTGTTGGCGGTGATATGCGCGCGCTCCAGGCTGGCTTCCGCCGCCTTGCCGGTCGTGTTCTTGGGACGCAGATCGACCAGCATCAGATGGCTGTCCGTGCCGCCGGTGACGATGGCGAGGCCCTGCTCCACCAGCGTCGCCGCCAGCATTTTGGCGTTGGCCACCACGGCCTTCTGATACGCCACGAAATCCGGCGTCAGCGCCTCGCCGAAGGCCACGGCTTTCGCCGCGATAACATGCATCAGCGGCCCGCCCTGCAGGCCCGGAAACGTCGCGGAATTGATTTTCTTCGCGATCGCCTCGTCATTGGTCAGCACCATGCCGCCGCGCGGGCCGCGCAGGGTTTTATGCGTGGTGGTGGTCACCACATGGGCGTGCGGCAGGGGCGAGGGGTAAATCCCGGCCGCTACCAGCCCGGCGAAATGCGCCATGTCCACCATAAAATAGGCGCCCACCTCATCGGCCACGGCGCGGATGCGGGCAAAATCGATGAAGCGCGGATAGGCCGAGCCGCCGGCGATGATCAGCTTGGGCTTGTGCTCGCGCGCCAGGCGCTCCAGCTCCGCGTAATCGAGCAGCCCATCGTCCTTGCGCACGCCGTATTGCACGGCGTTGAACCATTTGCCCGACATGTTGGGCGCGGCGCCATGGGTGAGATGCCCGCCAGCCGCCAGCGACATGCCGAGAATCGTGTCCCCGGGCTGAACGAGCGCTAAAAAAACCGACTGGTTCGCCTGGGAACCGGAATTCGCCTGGACATTGGCAAAGCCACAGCCAAATATTTTACAGGCGCGCTCGATGGCGAGGTTTTCGACGAGGTCGGAGGGGAAACAGCCGCCATAATAGCGCTTGCCGGGGTAGCCCTCGGCGTATTTATTGGTGAAGACCGACCCCTGGGCGGCCAGCACCGCGGCGGAGACGATGTTTTCGGAGGCGATCAGCTCGATACCATCCTGTTCGCGCTTCAGCTCCTCGGCAATGCAGGCGGCGATCTCGGGATCGATCTCGGCCAGCGGGGCATTGAAGAACCGTTCCAGGCGGGGGGCGAATGTCTGGTCGTTCATGGCGTGGTCTCCGGCGCGGGGTTGAGTTTGGCGAGACGGCGCTCGTGCCGGCCGCCTTCAAACGGGGTGGCAAGGAAGGTTTTGAGGATGTCCAGCGCCACCTCCTCGCCGATCACGCGGGCGCCCAACGCCAGCATGTTGGCGTCGTTATGGGCGCGGGTCAGGCGGGCTGTGGTGACATCATGCACCAGGGCGCAGCGTATGGCGGGGTGGCGGTTGGCGGCGATGCTCATGCCGATGCCGGTGCCGCAGACCAGAATACCGTAATCGGCGCGCATCTGGGCCACTGCGTCACAAACAGCATTTGCAAAGTCAGGGTAGTCGACACTCGCCGGGCCATCCGTGCCGAAATCCATCACCTGATGGCCAGCCTCGATCAACGCCGCGGCGAGACGGTCTTTAAGGACGAAGCCGCCATGGTCGGCGCCCAGGGCAATGAGCAAAGAGCGAGGTGACATATCTGGAGTCATGGCGCCCCCCTTATCATGCGGGCGGCGGCGATGGAAATGACCGGCGGCGCCGTGGCGGATATGCCGCACCCGTGTAAATTGCACGGCTGCGACGCTGACGATTATTGCGGTGGGCGAAGGTCCACAGCTAAAACATGGAGAAGCTGTCATGGGGACTGTGTGAGTATGCGTGGCTTGAGATCGGGGATCGCGATGTTTGGCGTCTCGCTGCTGGCGGCAGCGCCGGTTCTGGCGCAGCCCGTCACCACCCATGCGGAAATCGCCGCGGCGGAGACCAATCTGAACCTCTCCGTGGGCTTCCTGCATACCGATTACAGCGAGGGCCAGCCCGATTCCGAGACGGGCTTCACCCCCGGCTTCGGCATCGGCGCCAGCGTGCTGCTGCCCTCCGCCTGGTCCAATATCGATTACTACAGCGCCTTCTCCTATGCGTTCAGCGCCGGCAATATCAGCTATAGCGGGCATTATCTGTTTGCCCCCAATGTCGCGCTCAAGGCCACGGACCGTGCGGTGTTCAACCACATCGAGGGGCGGATGGGGCTCGGCTTCCCGCTGGCTGGCGGCATCGAGGCCATTCCCTTCATCTCCGCCGGCTACCAGTCCTGGAACCGCAATATCGACAATAAGGGCACCATCGGCACGGATGAGTATTATAGTAGCGCCATGGCCGGTGGCGGCGTGAAGCTCGATATTCCCGTCACCGCCACCCTCGTCGCCTCCGGCACGGCGGAAATGGAAGGCATGTTCGCCGGCCATATCTCCTTCGACAGCTTCGGCATCGGCCATGCCATGGGCAATTCAGCGCAGGAACGCGTCTCACTCGGTCTGGATGAGGCTCTGTCGGGCCCGCTGCATTTCCAGGCCAGCGCCGATGTCACGCATTTCAATTATGCCGGCAGCAAGCCGACCGCCGCCACATATGGTTTGTTCGAGCCGGCGAGCACGACGACGCAGGTCGGGGTTAATCTCGGGATTTCCTACAGCTTCTAGGTTCAGCTTCGGCGCAGCTAGCTCAGCAGCCCGCCAATCCCGCCCAGCACGCCGAAGGCGCAGGTAATGGCGCATATGCCTATGGTCAGCCACATATATCCGCCTTTGAGCCGGTGGCTCTCGGGCAGCGTGACCATGGCGAGGCGCACCAGAAACCCCAGCACCAGTGGCAGCAGCAGCGCGTTCATCACCTGCACCCCAACATTCAGCGAGATGAGATTGGGCGCGATACCCACCACCGTGGCGCCGCCGATAACACAGGCGGCATAGACGCCGTAAAACCATTTGGCCTTCAGCGGATGGTATTCGAGCGAGCGGCGATACCCGGCGACCTCGCCCAGCCCCCAGGCCAGCGCCAGCGAGGCGACGATGGCGGCAATCATCGCTGCCCCCAGCACGCCGAAGCTGAAGATCAGCTTTCCGACATCGATGCCAAGATAAGGTGTCATCGCCTGGCTCATCTGGCCGATGGTCTGCAGGCTGGCTTGCGGCGCGTGCGGGCGGATCGAGGCGGCGGCGGCGATCAGCACCGCGGCCATCACGAGCTGGGTGATCACCGCGCCGATTGCCGTATCCCAGCGCGCGGCGGTGAAATGCTCGGCCCTCAGATGCTTATCCGCCACCGCCGATTGCTGGTAGAACACCATCCACGGCATGATGACGGCGCCGATATTGGCCGCCACCAGATACTCATACGAGGCGTTGAACACCGGCGGATGGAATGCATCGCTCACCAGGAGCGAAAATTCAGGCCGGGCGGCCCAGGCGACATAAAAAAACGCCAGCTCGAACAGGCCGACGGCCAGGGCCACACGCTCAACCCGGCGGTAGGAGCCGGTGAACACGATGAGCAGCAAGGCCCCGGCGGCCAGCGGCAAGGAGATATAATGCGGTACGCCGAACAGGTCCCCCACCCCGGCCACGCCGGAGAACTCGGTGAGCAGGGCGCCTGCCGTGGCAACCGCAAGACCCGCCGCCGAGAGCCAGGCCCATTTCACCCCGAACGCCTCGCGGATCAGCTCGCCATGGCCCTTGCCGGTGAAAATGCCGAGCCGCACGGTGAGCTCCTGCACGATGTAGAGCACCGGCATGAGGATGATCTGCGGCAGGAGCAGCTTGTAGCCCCATTGCACGCCGCTCTGCCCGGCCGTGATGATGGAGCCGACATCGGTATCCGCCAGCATGACGACAAGCCCCGGTCCGAATACGGCGAGCCAGGGCAGGAGCGAGAATTTCCTTCGCACGGAAGCTGTGCCGGTGGTCATGGTTTGGGGGTCACTCCTGCAATTCGTGGTGGCATTATTGAAAATCACTTGCATTCACTTCCAGCCGCCGGACATTGATCCAGATCAAGGACGCCGGCTGTAACTGCTACTGCAAATCATTATCATCTACAAACTGAGTGAGTTTCGCGCCGCTGTCAACCGGGCTACATTAGCGGCATGACCAGCCAGACCTTCCCCGCCACCCGCCTGCGCCGCAACCGCTTCGATGACGCCACGCGCCGCCTCGTCGCCGAACATTCGCTTTCCGCCGATGACCTGATCTGGCCCATATTCATCCGCGAGGGCAGCGGGACGAGCGAGATCGCCACGATGCCGGGGGTGTTGCGCGCCGGGCTGGAAGGGCTGGCCGGCCACGTGGAGGGGGCGGCGCGGCTGCGGATCCCCGCCATCGCGCTGTTTCCGGTCACGCCGCCTGAGAAAAAAGACGCGGCGGGCACCGAGGCGCTGAACCCGGAAAACCTGATGTGCCGCGCCGCGCGACTGCTCAAGCGCGAGTTTCCGGACATCGTGCTGCTCGGGGATGTGGCACTCGACCCCTATACCGACCATGGCCATGACGGCGTGCTGGAGGATGACTACGTCGCCAACGATGCCAGCGTGGATATTCTCGTCCGCCAGGCGGTCAACCAGGCGGAAGCGGGTATCGACATCATCTCCCCCTCCGACATGATGGACGGCCGCATCGGCGCCATCCGCTCTGGTCTGGATCAGTCGGGCTTCGTCAACACCAGGCTGATGAGCTATGCCGCCAAATACGCCTCGGCTTTCTATGGCCCGTTCCGCGATGCCATCGGCAGTTCAGGCGCCCTGCGCGGGAGCAAAAAGACCTACCAGATGGACCCGGCCAATTCCGACGAGGCACTGCGCGAAGTGGCCATGGACATTGCCGAGGGCGCGGATATGGTGATGGTCAAGCCGGGCATGCCCTATCTCGACATCATCCGGCGCGTGAAGGAACGTTTCGCCATGCCGGTCTTCGCCTATCAGGTGTCCGGTGAATACGCGATGATCGCCGCGGCCGCCCGCAATGGCTGGCTGGATGAAGACAAGGCCATGCTGGAGAGCCTCATGGCCTTCAAGCGCGCGGGATGTTCCGGCGTGCTGACCTATTACGCCGTACGCGCGGCAAAACTTCTGGAGGCACGAAAATGAGCCTGTGGCCTGGCGCAAATATCCCGACCCTCACCGGCAAAACGGTGATCGTGACAGGTGCCAATAGCGGCATCGGCTATTACACCGCCCTGGAGCTGGCCAAGGCGGGGGCGGAGGTTATCCTTGCCTGCCGCAATGCCGGCAAAGGCGAAGCGGCGGCGGCGAAGGTGAACGCCGAGGCCCCGGGGCGTGCCAGATTCATGGCCCTCGACCTTGCCGACCTTGCCTCGGTGCAGTCCTTCGCCACCGCCTTCAAGGAGGGCCACGGCACGCTCGACATTCTCATCAACAATGCCGGGGTCATGGCCCTGCCCCGCCGCCAGCTCACGGCGCAGGGCTTCGAGATGCAGTTCGGTGTGAATTTTCTGGGACATTTCCTGCTCACCGCCCTGCTGCTGGCATCGCTGATGAAAGCGCCCGCGCCGCGCGTGATCCAGATTTCCTCCATCGCGCATCGCAGCGGCAAGCTGAATTTCGCCGATCTGCAATTCGCCACGAATTACAAATCCTGGCCGGTCTATGGCCAGTCCAAGCTGGCCATGCTGGTTTTTGCCAAGGAATTGCAGCGGCGGGCCGATGCCGGGGGCTGGGGCATTCTCAGCCTGGCGGCGCATCCTGGCGTCGCGGCGACGGAGCTGATCCCCAACGGCCCCGGCAATGACAGCCTGATGGCAAAGATGATGAACATTTTCAAAGGGTTGGTGATGCAGCCCGGCGATGCGGGGGCGTGGCCGACGATTCTCGCCGCGACCGATCCCGCCGCTTCACCCGGCGCCTATTACGGCCCGCAAGGCTTCATGGAGCTGCGCGGCAAGCCTGGGCGCGCCAAAGCCATGCCGCAGGCGCTGGATGCCCAAACCGGCGCCCGGCTCTGGGACGAAGCCGAGAAATTGACGGGCGTGCCGCTCAAACCCGGCCCGTAAGCGCCGAACGCAGCACCGCCAGCCGGTCCCACAGGCTTCGCGCATGTGGAACCTCGGTTGGCCGCGCCAGATCGCGCCGCGCGAATGCCGCTGGCAGGGCGGCGGGCAATGCCAGGCGCGGCGGCTGGATGGTGAGAAGTTTTTCCGCATGGGCGGCGAGAATGTCGGGCGCGGTACCGTCCACCGGGAGCAGCGAGCGGCCTTGCCGGGCATGATAGGCGCGCGCGCGCAAAATTCCGGCAATGGCATAGGCGGTGCCGAGATCTTCCACCTCAGGCGAATCGGCGCCGAGCCACTTGCCGGCCATACGCGCGAGCCGCCCGCCCGTACCCCGCGCATAGGCGAGAAATGCCGGAAAATCGGCGATATCATCAGCTTCCGCCATGCGCGCGGTAATCAGCCCGGCGAGATCCTCGGGCTCGAACCACCCGGCCTCCAGCGCCGCGCTGAGCGGTGTGGCGATGTCGTGCTTTTTGCGCTCGCCTTCCACCACCTCGCGCCACCATTGCAGCCGGATCAGCGCCAGCACCGGCTCCGAAGCTACTTCCCGCGCCCGCGCCAGCTCATGGTTGAACAGATACAGCAGGGCCAGGGCTTCGCGTTTATCCGGTGGCGCAAAAATCGTGCAGAAAAAACGATCTGGATCAGCATGGCGCAGACGGGAAAGGAGCGGGGCATCGCTTGACGGGGGCATCAACACTCCATAGCTGTTCCGTCACCACGAAACAAAGTGCTGGAGAGTGTCCCATGGCGTTTGAACTGCCCCCCCTGAATTTTTCCCCCAATGCGCTGGCCGAGCTGGGCATGTCCCAGGAGACCTTCGAGTATCATCACGGCAAGCACCACAACACCTATGTCGTGGCGCTGAACGGGCTGGTCGAGAAGAACCCGGCGCTGCAGGGCAAGTCGCTCGAAGAGCTGATCAAGATGTCCTACAACAATGCCGAGCTGACGCCGGTGTTCAACAATGCCGGGCAGCATCTCAACCACAGCCAGTTCTGGGACAGCCTGAGCCCCAAGGGCGGCAAGCTCCCGGGCAAGCTCGAAGCCAAGATCACCGAGGATTTCGGCTCGGTCGATGCCTTCAAGGAGGCGTTCAAGCAGGCCGGCGTCACCCAGTTCGGCTCCGGCTGGGCCTGGCTGGTGCTCTCGCCCGAGGGCAAGCTGAAAGTCACCAAGAGCGCCAATGCCTCCACCCCGCTGGTGACCGGCGAAGGCAAGGTGCTGCTGACCTACGATGTGTGGGAGCATGCCTATTACATCGACTTCCGCAATCGTCGTCCGGATTATATTTCCAACTTCCTGGACAAGCTCGCGAATTATGAATTCGCCGAAGCCAATCTGCTGGCGGCCTGAACAAGCCGCATTAGCGAACCCCCTGGCGGCAGCGCCAGGGGGTTTTGCGTTATAATGGCCGCGAGAAATAGCGCACGGTCTTGCCGTTGGACAGTGCCGCGCTGCCGATGGGCGCAAACCCCATTTTGGCGTGAAACGCATCCGAGCCGGGGTTTGGCGGGTCCGCGTTGACCTCGCAGGTGAGCAGGGTGTGGCCCGCCGCCCGGGCGGCGGTGATGAGCGCGTGATACAGCGTGGCGGCATGGCCCTGGCCGCGCGCCGAAGCGGCTGTCACCACCCGGTCAATATAGGCAAAACGCGGAAAACGGGCGCGAAACCAGAGATAGTTTTCGACATCGTAATCGGCCGTCTCGTCAAAAGCGATGATGAAGGCCGATGTCCCGACATGGCGCGCGAAAAAAGCCTGCGTCACGAGATGCGTGAATTGCGGCGGATCGGTGAAGGAGAGTTCCAGCGCGTGCGCGTTGTTAAGGGCACGCAGGGCTTCAAGCTCCGGGCTTTCCGGTGTCAGGATCTGCATGGAGGCAATATGCATGCCGCGCAGCAGGCCACAAGGCTGCGGTGCGGCCTAGAGCGTGATTGCCTTGCGTCACTCACGCTCTAGCTTTATTTTTTACGATCAATTTCATTGGCTTAGCTCGAATCTGCCGATTCGATCTAAACCAATATTGATCTAATTCAGCAATCCAGCGTCGCCCGGCGCTCCCATTCCGAGAGATGCGCCGCGAACTCATTCCATTCGGCATGCTTGAGTTTGGCGTAGGATTTCACGAAGCCCTCCCCCAGCGCCGCGCCCAGCATCGGCGAGGCCTCGAATGCCCGCAACGCATCGAGCAGGTTCAGCGGCAGGCGCCTGGCATCCTTTACCAGATGCCCATCGGTATACATGTTGATATCGAGCCGTGGCCCCGGATCGGTTTTTCTGGCGATGCCATCCAGCCCCGCGGCGAGCAGCCCCGCCTGGAGCAGATACGGGTTGGCGGCGCCATCGGCCAGGCGCATCTCGAACCGGCCGGGCTCTGGGATGCGGATCATATGTGTGCGGTTATTGCCTGAATAGGTTACGGTATTCGGCGCCCAGGTGGCGCCCGATATGGTGCGCGGCGCGTTGATGCGCTTGTAGGAATTAACCGTCGGGTTCAGTAGCGCGGCGATAGCGCCGGCATGTTCGATGGCGCCGCCGATGAAGTGATAGCCAAGCTGGGAGACACCAAGCACCCCAGCCTCATCCTCGAACAGATTTCTGTCTCCATCCCACATGGAAACATGAGAATGGCAGCCGGAGCCTGTAAGCCCGAGAAACGGCTTGGGCATGAAGGTGGCGCGCAGCCCATGTTTTTCCGCAATCGATTTGGCCATGAATTTGAAGAATACGTGGCGGTCGGCGGTGATCAGCGCATCATCGTAATGCCAGTTCATCTCGAACTGGCCGTTGGCATCCTCATGGTCGTTCTGATACGCACCCCAGCCCATTGCCAGCATCGCATCGCAGATTTCCGTTATAACATCATACCGGCGCAACAAAGCGGCGGCATCATAGCATGGTTTCGCGGCGGTATCCGCGGGGTCTGAAATTGCCGAACCATCAGGCGTGGTCAGGAAAAACTCGCATTCCACGCCACTTTTCATCTGGTAGCCCATGGCGCGCGAGGCGGCCATGACCTTCTGCAGTACGATGCGCGGACCCTGCGCCACGGGCTTGCCGTCCATCCATATATCGGAGGCCAGCCAGCCGACTTCGGGCTTCCAAGGCAGTGGTATCAGCGTCGTGGGGTCGGGGATGGCGAACATGTCGGAATCGGCTGGCGACAAATCCAGCCAGGTTGCGAACCCTGCAAACCCCGCACCGTTCTTCTGCATCCCCGCAATCGCCGAAGCCGGAACGAGTTTGGCGCGCTGGCTGCCAAATAAGTCTGTATATGAAATGAGAAAATACTTCAGGCCAAGTTCTTTGGCCTTGTCGGCCAGATCGATTTTCATTTGTGCCAGCCTCGTTCTAAATATTCCTGCCAGGTATCCAGTTCGTCCCCGCCAGCGGCACCTGCGCCATGGCGGCGGCCTCCATCGTCAGCGCCACCAAATCCTCCGGCTCCAGGTTATGCACATGGCTCTTGCCGCAGGCCCGCGCGATGGTCTGCGCCTCCAGCGTCAGCACCGCGAGATAATTGGCCAGCCGCCTTCCGGCCTTCACCGGGTCCAGCCGCGCCGAAAGCGTTGGGTCCTGGGTGGTGATGCCGGCCGGGTCGCGCCCCTCATGCCAATCATCATAAGCGCCGGCCGTGGTGCCGAGCCTGTTGTATTCCGCCTCCAACTCCGGCGCGTTATCGCCAAGCGCGATCAGCGCCGCCGTGCCGATGGCCACGGCATCCGCCCCCAGCGCCAGCGCCTTCGCCACATCGGCACCAGAACGTATGCCGCCGGAGACGATCAGCTGCACCTTGCGGTGCATGCCCATATCCTGCAACGACTGCACGGCCGGCCGGATGGCGGCGAGCAACGGAATCCCGACATGCTCGATAAACACATCCTGCGTTGCCGCCGTGCCGCCCTGCATGCCGTCCAGCACCACCACATCGGCCCCCGCCTTCACGGCCAGAGCGACATCGTAATACGGGCGGCTCGCGCCGATTTTCACATAGATCGGCTTCTCCCAGCCGGTCAGCTCACGCAGTTCGAGGATCTTGATTTCGAGATCATCCGGCCCGGTCCAATCCGGATGGCGGCAGGCGGAACGCTGGTCTATGCCTTCCGGTAGATTACGCATCTGCGCCACGCGCGCGGTAATTTTCTGGCCCAACAGCATGCCCCCGCCACCAGGCTTGGCACCCTGCCCCACCACGATCTCGATGGCATCGGCGCGCCGCAGATCGGCCAGGTTCATGCCGTAGCGCGAGGGCAGATACTGGTAGATCAGCGTCTGGCTATGCCCGCGCTCCTCCGGCGTCATACCGCCATCGCCCGTGGTGGTCGAGGTGCCCATAATGGTTGCGCCGCGCCCCAAAGCCTCCTTGGCGTTGGCCGAAAGCGAGCCGAATGACATGCCGGCGATCGTCACCGGGGTTTTGAGCTGGATGGGGTTTTTGGCAAAGCGCGTGCCGAGCGTCACCTCCGTGCCGCAGCGCTCGCGATACCCTTCCAGCGGATAGCGCGAGACGGAGGCGCCGAGAAACAGCAGGTCATCGAAATTCGGCACTTTGCGCTTGGCGCCGCCACCGCGAATGTCATAAATCCCGGTCGCCGCGGCACGCTGGATTTCGGAGATGGTGCCGGGGTCGAAGGTCGCCGAAAAACGTGGTTTCGTTACAGGAATACACGGCGCATGGTCCTCAGTCATTGCTAGTAAGCCCCGGCATTATCGACATGGAAATGGTATAGCGTGCGGGCGGAACCGTAACGGGTGAATTCCTCCGGCGTCTCGTGGCATCCGGCTTTCTGCAGCAATGCGCTCAGAATTTCCTTATCCTCCGCGGTCATTTCCTTGCCCTCGCAATCAGCCCCCAGGCTTTTTACCGCGCCTTTTACGAACAGCCGCGCCTCGTAGAGCGAATCGCCCAGCGCCTCCCCGGCATCACCGCAGATAACGAGATTGCCGGATTGCGCCATGAAGGCGCTCATATGTCCGGCATTGCCCTTCACCACGATATCGACGCCCTTCATCGAAATACCGCACCGCGCCGCCGCATTGCCATCGATGATCAGCAGCCCGCCATGCGCCGTGGCGCCGGCCGACTGGCTGGCATCGCCCTTCACATGCACGGTGCCGGACATCATGTTTTCCGCAAGCCCCGTGCCGGCATTGCCATTGATGGTGACGAACGCGCCATCATTCATGCCGGCGCAATAATACCCCGCATGGCCCTCGATGGTAATGGCTACAGGCGCCGTGACCCCCACCGCGATGGCATGGGCGCCGCGCGGATTCACAATCGTCCAGGCGGTGCGGTTGGTTTTGCCGCCCAGGGCCTGCAGCGCCGCGTTCAGGCTACGCAGCTCTTCCGCCGCGAGGTCGAAAATCACGGCATCCTCCGTGGTTTTGTGCACAGCGCTCATGCCGCGCGCTCCCAGAAATAAACCTGCCCCGGCTCGGGCTCGAACAGATGCGCCGCCTCGATGCCCGGCAAATCCGCCAGCGCCCGGTATTCCGAACCGAAGGCGACATAATCAGCGGTCTCGGCCATCACCGCCGGTTTGCATGCTACCGGATCACGCAGCACGCCGAACCCGTTCTCGGTGCCGACCACAAAGGTGTAAAAACCATCCAGCCGGTCCAACGCATTGGTCAGCGCCTCGTTCAGTTTTTTACCCTCGCGCAGCTGGTGCGAAAGATACCCGGCGGCGACTTCGGTATCGTTCTGTGTGGCGAAGGTAATCCCTTCGCGCATCAGCACGCGCCGCACATCGTTATGATTGGAGAGCGAACCATTATGCACCAGGCACTGGTCAGCGCCGGTGGAAAATGGATGCGCGCCGGCAGTGGTGACGGCGGATTCGGTCGCCATGCGCGTATGCCCGATGGCATGGCTGCCGGACATTTTCTCCAACCCGAAACGCTTCGTCACCGCATCCGGCAGGCCAACACCCTTGAACAATTCCATGCGCGCGCCGGTCGCGACGATGGTGATTTCAGGCCGGGCTGCGAGCGCCGCCCGCACCTCCGCCTCGCGCGCCACGGGGAAGGTGATCACGGCATGGTCGTCATGCGCCGTGCAGCTCAGCTCCAGCCCTTGCGGCAGGTTGAAGCCGCCGGCCGAGCGGAGGGTGTATTTAAGCTGCCCCGGCGCCCCGGCGCCGTAAATCGCGAATCCCGCGGAGTCCGGCCCGCGATCCGTGAGCGCTGAAAGCATGCCGCTCAGCATCCGGCCGAGCGCGGGCTCCAGGCTGGGGTTTTTCAGGAACAGTCCGGCAATGCCACACATAGTCTCGTCAACTCCTCTGTCCTGGCCCGAGGATAACGGGGCCGGAAGGAGGCGTCAACTGAAAAGAATAAACAATTCTTACCAGGAAATTTTTTAAAGCAGCCCGTTTACATGGCGGAGCGCTGATGCAGCAGCTTGAGACCGGGGCGCGGCCACGCCACCTGCAGCAGCCTGCCGGTGCCGGAAAGGGTGATGTAGGCGGTCCGCATATCATCGCCGCCGAAGCATATATTCGTGCAATAGCCCTCCGGCGCCGCGTGGAATTCCAGAACCTCTCCGGCGGGGGAAAACACGGTGATGCCGCCATTCACCAGCGTCGCCACGCAAATATTTCCATTGGCCTCAACCGCCATGGAATCGAAACGTTGGTACCCGCCCGGCCCGCCCATGAATCTGCCGCCATTGGGCGAGGGCCAGGGCTGCTTGCCCAGCTCTCCCGGCCCGGCCACCGGATAGGCCCAGAGCCGTCCCGTCTCCGTCTCCGATACGTAGAGCGTGCCACCATCCGGAGACAGACCGATGCCGTTGGGCGTGATCAGCGGAAAGGCAACCTCCGTGATGAACGCACCATCGATCGTCGCATAATAGACCGCGCCACGATCCATCAGCCTGTCATAGCTTTTGCCGTGATCGGTGAACCAGAAACCACCATTACCGTCGAATACGATATCGTTCGGGCCTTTCAGCGTCACCTCCCCGCAGGCGGCATAAAGCACCTCGACGGCACCGGTTACGAGGTCCACACGCTGGATGCTGCCGCCGGTATAATAATCCGCCCGGCCATGCGGGCGGGCATAACCATCCGCCGCATGGATCCAGTTGAAGCCGCCATTATTGCACACATAGCACTTGCCATCCGGCCCGATCGCAGCACCATTCGGGCCGCCGCCAAGCTCGGCCACGACCGATTTCACGCCATCGGCCGCCACCCGGATCAACCGCGCGCCCTCGATCTCGACCACCAGCACCGCACCATCCGCCAGGGCGACGGGTCCTTCCGGAAACTTCAATCCTTGCGTGACATCGCGTCCCTCAAGCTTCATCATGCGTGCTTCCCTTTTCAATCAGTTCGATGATGGCCGGAAAATATTTATCGCCTATCCCCTGCGCCACCGCCTCACGGTAATATTGCAGAACGAGTTGCGGCAGCTTTGGCGCCACACCGTAATTTTCCGCCAGCTCGATGCAATAGCCCATATCCTTGAGCACATAATGCGCGGGAAAGGCGCGTTCCGGGAAATGGCGCGCCGCCATGGCCTTCAGCCCATGATTACGCAGCGCGAAGCTGTCGCCCGAGCCCTTCGAGACAGCGCTGATCAGAGTCTCCGGTGCAACACCGGCGCGTTCGGCGACCACCATCATTTCCGCCAGCGCGGCGACATGCTCGAACAGCAGCGTGTTGTTGATGAGCTTCACGACCTGGCCACATCCGGCCTCGCCACAGCGTGTGACATCGCTGCCCATATAGCGCAGCAACGGCTCGATCCTGGCGAATAATGCCTCCTCCGCACCCACCATGATGCTCAGCGTGCCGGCCTGCGCCGCTTCGCGCGTGCGCGCCACCGGGGCATCGGCAAAGCGCAATCCAGCCTCCTCCGCTCGCGCACTGGCGGCCTGCGCATCGGCCACGCTGGTGGTGCTGAGGTCGATGATGATGGTACCAGGCCGCGCGGCACCGGCGATCCCGCCTTCGCCGAAACAAACCTCATGCACCTGCTTTCCACCAGGCAGGGACAACAAAACAATATCGGCCACGGCCGCAAGTTCGGTCACAGAACCTGCGATTTTCGCGCCCGCCCGGCCTGCTTCCGCAAGGGCAGCGGCGTTCATATCGAATGCATGCACGGCGGCGGGATGTTTGGTCACGACATTGCGGCACATCGGCCCACCCATGACACCGAGACCAATGAAACCGAGAACCGGAAAATCCTGTGCCATGACCATCAATCCATCAACATGCCACCGTTGACGTCCAGCGTCGTCCCGGTGATCCAGTTCGATGCCGGCGAGGCGAGAAACAGAACCGCCTGCGCAATATCCTCGGGCTGGCCGAAGCGCCCCAGCGGCACGCTGTTATGGGCCGAAGGCGGAGCGCGCTCCGTCACATTCTGCCACATCGGCGTTTCCACCGGGCCGGGCGCAATGATATTGGCATACACGCCCTTCGGCGCACCGGCTTTGGCGGCCCATTTGATGATACCATGCACAGCCGATTTGGCGGCGACATAGGCCGGGCCTGAAGCCACGCCGCCGATCTTGGCGGCAATGGAGCCCAGCGCCACGATCTTGCCGCCGCCCTGCCCGCACATCAGCGGAAAAATCCGCCGCACCGGATTGACCACACCCATCACATTCACGCGCCAGATGCTCTCCCACTCCTCATCGCTGGCATCGGCGATCGGCGTGTTGGCGATGGTGCCGGCGCAGAGGACAAGAATGTCGATCCTGCCGAATTCAGCGCAAATCTCCGTCACCAGCCCATCCGTTCGTGGCCGGCTGGTCACGTCGTATGGCATGAAACGGATGCCAGGCCATTCCGTGAAAGCATCGGTGGCATCAAGATCAGTCGCAATCACCGTGGCGCCGGCGGCCGCAAGGGTTCTCACCACCTCCCGTCCGATACCGCCCGCCGCTCCCGTAACGAGCGCCACCTGACCATCGAGCCTGGCCGCCGCGCTGATACGACTATTCGTCATTTTCGTTCCTCCACGTCTCGTCAGGCCTTAGAATATAACCTGATCGTCCTGTAATTCCTGCCGCTCGGCTGTGCTCATGCCAAGCAACTCGCCATAGACATATTCCTCATGCTCACCAAGTTTCGGCGTACCGCGCGCAATGCCGATATCCCCGCCCTTGGAAAGCCGCACGGGCACCCCCACCGCGGCCCGTACGCGGCCATCGGGCTCGCGCACATTCACAATCGCGTTGCGTTCACGCAAATGGGCATCGGCGGTGATTTCCCGCGCGGTCCAGGATTCATGCGCGGCGATCCCGGCCTCCTGCAGCATGGCCTCAACCACCGCACCCGGCAATGTCGCGGTCCATACCGCAACGATATCATCAAGCGCAACCCGGTTTTCATGCCGCGCCGCTTGCGTGGCGAAACGAGGATCGCCGGCCAACCCGGGCGTACCCATTATAGAGGCGAGGCGCTGCCATTCCACATCGGTTTCAACCGCGATGGAAACCCAACGATCATCTCCCGCCGCTTTGTATACTCCATGCGGTGCCATGCGCGGATGCTCATTACCCGTGCGCGTCACAGCCTGCCCCGCGGCGGCAAGCAGCAGCGCTTCCCCCAGCAGGGAGGAGGAAACTTCACGCGCCGCGACATCGACAAGGCATCCAAGCCCCGTGGCGCGGCGACGATGCAAGGCTGCCAGCACGGCCACCGCCGCATTCATCCCCACCGTATGGTCCATCACATGGCGCATCTCAACCGGCGGCCCATCTGCATAGCCAGTCAACGCGCCAAGCCCGCCCCAGGCCCCGAACAAAGGCGCGTAACCGGCGAAATGAGAATCCGGCCCGCTCTGCCCGGACGATGAAACCGCGAGCAGAATGATGTCAGACTTCACCGCCCGCAGCGCCTCGTAACCCAGGCCCAGCCGGGTCAGCACACCGGGGCGGAAACTCTCCGCCGCGACATCGGATATCGCAACCAGCCGCTTGGCCAGAGCGATGCCCTGGGGATGCTTGAAGTTGATACGGACAGATAACTTGTTTGATGCGACCTGATCGAATGTCGCCGGTCCCATGCGGCCATAAACCGGGTGTGGCTTACGAAAAATATCCGGCCGCTGCGCGCTTTCCACCTTGATGCATTCGGCGCCAAGCTGCGAGAGCATATGCGTGCAGAACGGCCCGGCATTATGCACGGTAAAATCGGCGATACGGACCCCCTCAAGCGGCTTGACCATATCAGGCCGTCTCCCGTGCGGGATCATACGTGCCCAGTTGCGGCGGGCCACCACGTAATTGCAGCGGCGCGGCGCCGAACCGGAAAGGTGCCGCCAGCATGTCCAGGACCAGGCCATCGGCAATCATCACCGGGGAAAACAGGCCGCGTTCACGTTCATGCGGATCATGCAGCACCTGCGCCGGGGTGGCGTATTCCGCCAGCGGTACGCCCGCCGCCTGGCCTTTTGCAACAATATCGGCAACCAAACGCTGCTTTGCCCAGGCGCGAATATGCGCGTTTATGGCAGGCCCCCGCCGGCTGCGCTCCAGCGCATCGGAAAGTGCGGGGTCCAGTGCCCAATCCGGCCGCCCGAGCAGTTCAACCAGCGCCGTCCATTGTCTTTGTTCAAGTGTCAGAAGTTCGACATAGCCATCCGCGCAGGGCAACACGCCGCCGTAACGGAATGACCGCTCCACGCGATGCTCGACCGCACCATCGCCATAACGCTGTATAGCGAAGGCACCCACCGCCAAAGCGGCATCCTGGCAGGAAATATCAACATACTGCCCGCCGGTTCCAGGCCGCGCCCAAACCGCCGCAAGCGCGCCGAGCGCCGCCGCGATGCCGCCCTGCAATGCCGCAAAATGCCCATAAATTTTCACCGGCGGACGTTCCGGAAACATTTCAACAGACAACCCATTCGGCAGCAGATTACCCTCGCCTGAAGCATGCTGCAGGTTAATCTCCGTCCCCTTCCAGCCGGCCTTCGGCCCCGAGGCACCGAATGGCAGCACGGAAACATGGATCAGATTTGGATGCATGCGCGCAATGGCCGCATCATCGATGCCCATGGCCGCGCGCCCGGCTACTGGCGTATCATCGATGAAAATATCCGCTTCGCTCAGAATCGCCGTATCGCGACCATCCCATACCAGGCTGCGCATGCCCGCGGTATGGTAGGCGAACAAGGCGCTGACATCCGTGCCCGCGATAAACGGCGGTTCCCAGCGCAATTGCGATCCCGCCGGCGGTTCCAGCAGAATCATCTCGGCACCCATGGTGCCGAGCAGCCGGCCGGCATAGGCCGCCGCGACACCGGATGCGCGCACGACCACACGTAGATCACTCAGCGGCGTGTTCGCGGCATCCGGCATGGCTTAGCCCTTAGCGAACGACAGGGAGATCGAGGTCTAGCCTGGAGCCATCGAAGAATACCGGAATATCCACCCGGCGTGACGGCATGATCACGGTCGCGAGACCCGGCGTCGTCAACTCGCCGCGCTGGTTCTCGCCGCGGATTTCAATATCGACCAGCGCATGGCCATCCTTGATGTATTTATTGGTCACCTTGCCGCGGGCCCAGGTGCAGTCGCCCATTGTGTTGAAGCGGCGCATCTGCGTGCGAACGCGTTTCAGGAATGCCGCATCGCCCATCCAATTGGTCACCAGGCTGGCCATCCAGGCGGAGCGCTGCGGGCCGTAATCGTATACGCCGGGCACGCCAACCTCCTTGGCGGTGGATTCACGATGATGCCCGATGCCGGTATACTCAATACCGCCGCCCGCCTCCGGATTACGAAAGAAATGCCCCGGGTGCTTCACGGCATTTTTGAAAATCACGCCATGGGTATGGCCCCGGCCGCAGCCAACGAGGAAGCCCATCGTATCCATCAGCGAGAGTGGACCACGGACAATCTCGGGCAGCTCATCGCCAATCGCTACATCTTCCCAATAGCGCACATGCGCGCTCGTCATGCGCTCTTCCTCGCGCAGGATCGTCTCATCGATATGCGCGAACTCCTCCGGCGTATATTCATGCGTCTTGATGTCGCTATACTTGCCGGCCTCGCGTGCCGCCTTGCGCTCATGGCGCGTGCAGGTGCCAAGCGTGCGCGCCACAAGCTCGCCGCGCTGGTTGGCGTAGCTTGCCTCGACATATTGCAGCACGAGCTTGCCCGAAAACTGGCTCTCCTTCACATCCACGCCGACGACGCGCTCGATCGCCGTAATCCGGTCGCCCGGGCGGACATGGCGGAAAAGTTCCCAGTCATTGCCGGCATAAAAACCATGCACACCGGGCAGGCCCCAGCGCGTGCGGCCGACCCAGCCGAACGCCATCGGGAACATCGGGTGCGCCAGCATACTGCCATGGCGGGTCAGGCGGCCATGCTCAAGGTCGCGGTATAGCGGGTTGAGATCGCCGATGCCGTTGCAGAAATTGCGGATCGTATCCTCCGTGGCATCCTGCAGATACGGGCCTTCCGGGCGCAGCTGCAGACCGATCATCTTCTCGGCGGCGGCAATGGCCTCATCGGTGATCTTGCCTTCGGCGGGCGCCGCGCCGACTTCGTTTTCCGTGCTCATGGTCTTGCTCCTAAGGGTTGCGCGGCGCGGCTGTATCGGCTGTACGCGGCGCTAATGGATAATGCATTATGTATTTTTATGTCAACCCGCCTGGCATGGAGCACTCAGGAAAAGTCAAATGCGGTGCTCTTTACAATAGCGGCATACCGCCCCAGGCAGGCAATCGCATGCATGTGCTCATCCGCCGTGGCGCCAGCGCAGCAATCTTCAAAAATCACGCATTCATAATCGCGATCATGCCCATCGCGTGCGCCGGAATGTACCACGCCATTGGTGGAAACACCGCATAAAATCAGCCGTTCAATGCCGTTAGCGCGCAGGATCGGCTCCAGCGACGTGCCATAAAACGGGCTGACACGATGCTTGATGATATCGAAATCCCCTTCGCGCGGGGCGAGGGCGGAATGCACCTGCGTGCCCGCCGTACCGAGCTGAAATAATTTCCGCGTCCGCGCGCCGGAGAAAATCGGCGAGGCCGGTGGGCATTCGCGGTAATCCGGTGAAAACCCGACGCGGACATAACCAATGGCGATACCGGCCGCGCGGCAGGCGGCAATTGCCGCTGCCGTATTTTCCAGCACGCCGCGCTCGGCCACCTGCACGCCATAACCCGCGGCATTCGGCCCGGCCGGGCTCACAATATCATTCATCATGTCCATGACGAGAAACATCGTCTTCTTCATGCATCTTCTCCTTGCGAAACCTGTTCAGAATTTTTCAGGGCCTGCTGCAATTCCAGCCAGCCGGATTCAATATGCCGGCGCGTCGCCAGCATCGCCGCCCCGGTATCGCCGGCGATGAACGCATCCAGCAATTCATGGTGTTCAGCCGCGGCGCGCCCCACCCGGCCCGCGAGCTTGTTAATCAGGTCGAACGGATAGCGCGCCCATAATATCTGTACGAAATGCAGGGTCTGCGGCATGCCCGCGAGTTCGAACGTACGCTGATGGAAGCGATAATTCGCCGCCCGCGCCTCCTCATTTCTGCCGGTGGCGACAGCTTTTTCAAACTCCATGGCCAGCCGCCGCAGGTCATCGACATCAGCGGTGGCGGCTCGCCCCACAGCCCCGCGCACAAGCTGCGTTTCCAGCAGAATACGCAAATTCAGCATCTCGTTATCGGCGGTTATATCGAACGGCGCCACCGTGGCGCCCCGGTATGAATCGCCCGCTACATAGCCTTCCGCCGCGAGCAGTTTCAGCGCCTCGCGCACCGGGGTGATGCTGGTATTCAGCAGTACCGCGATCTCCTGCTGCTTCAGCCGCGCCCCGCGCGCAAAACGTCCGGCAATAATGCCTTCACGAAGAAAATCGGCGACCTGCTCCTCTTTAGTCCGGTATTCCATGCGCTGTGCGATTCCTTTGGCGGGAGGGGGCTGCATCACCATCTACCACGCATGGACCGCGCCCTCCACAGCGCTCACGCCTCGGCTTTGCGCACCGGCGCCCAGCTCAAATAGCCCGGTTTTTCCGACGCCACAGCACCCTGTTGCACAAGCCTGGCACATTGGCTTTCATCAAGGCCGAACCTGTGCAAAACCTCCATGGTATGCTGCCCGAGCGCCGGCGGCGGCAGGTTTGGCGCGGCCGCCGCGCCACCGGGAAATTCAGGCACCGTAAAATCCAGCCCGCCAAATGCAAAATCGCGGAGCTTGCCCGGCACGCGGGCTTGCGGCGCTTCCAGCACGCGCTCCAACGGCAGCACTTCGGTAAAGCCGACACCAGCGGCGCCAAGCCGCGCCTCGGCCTCGCCACAATCCAGCGCCGCCATCGCCTCCCGCACGGCCGCCTCGACCTCCTCGCGGCGCTTCTTGCGGTTTCGCAATATCGCCAGTTCCGGATCATCGCCAAGCCCCAACGCCTGCGATAATTTGAGCCAATGCGCATCGGTCAGCACCAGCAGATACAGCCAGCGCCCGTCACGCGTCTGATAGGCGCCATAGCCCGGCATGCTGAACTCGCCGCCGCCTTCACGCTCGGGCCGACCCAGAAGCTGCATCTTCAACTGCACGCCGGCAAGATCGCGCCCGGCCACATGCAGGCCCGTTTCATACAAGCCGATCTCGATCCGCCGCGCCTCCGGCGCCGGCGCCAGCAACGCCGCCATGATGCGGATAACTGCATAAGTGCCGGCAAACTGGTCGTGATAGGAGGGCCCCAAGCGGCTCGGCCGGCCATTGATTACATGATCCGCCATGACTCCGGTAGCGGCTTCGGCAACCGGATTCGTTGCGAGATCGTCCTCCTTGGGCCCAGCCGCATAACCACGGATATGGCAATAGATCAGCGCCGGGTTGATCGCCGCGGCATCCTCCGCCGTCACCCCAAGCTTGCGCGCGGCGCCAGGCGCCAGGTTGTGGATCAGCACATCCGCCCGGGCGAGCAGCACGCGGAACACCGCCGCCCCTTCCGGCGATGCCAGATCGATCGCGACACTTTTTTTGCTGTGATTATACGCGAGAAACGTGCCGCTCGGGCCACCGCGCACCAGAGCCCGGGTGGTATCGCCGGTCGGCGGCTCAACCTTTATAACCTCGGCGCCGAGCTGGGCGAGAATATGCGTGGCGAAGGGTGCCGCGACCATGGTGCCAAGCTCAATCACAAGACGGCCGGCGAGGGGGAGATGTGTCATGCGCGCCTTCATCAATATAATGCATTATATGGCGGCAACCCACCCCCAGCAAGACCTGACCAACCCAAAATCCGCGATTAAAATGCATTGTATGTAGGCTAGATCCAGGCTACTGAGCGGCGCAACACGCGAGGAGCAGACGCATGAGCGAGGATTTTTCCCCATGGGCCGGACGTCGCGAAACCGCCACGGATATATTGGAGCCCGCCCGTACCAACGCCCTGCGCGCGGCATTAGGCGAAGCCGCGCCCCTATCTCTGGGCGAACCGCTCCCGCTGCTGCATCACTGGCTGTATTTCTGGGAAGTTAAACCGCCCGAAGCCCTGGGCTTTGACGGCCACCCCGCCCGTGGCGGTTTTCTCCCCCCCATCGCCCTGCCCCGCCGCATGTGGGCCGGCGGCCGCCTCAGCTTTCACCACCCACTTCGGCTCGGCGAAACCGTGACCAAAACCTCGACAATATTGAAGGTCGAGGCCAAATCCGGACGCAGCGGCCATCTCGTCTTCGTCACCATCCGCCATGAACTTGCCGGCGCCCAGGGCCTCGCCGTTACCGAGGAGCAGGATATCGTCTATCGCGAGGCCGCGGCCCCCGGCGCCATCCTCGCCGCCGGCGGCAACCCAGCCCCCGCCGCTGCCTGGCAACACGCCATCATGCCGGACCCGGTTCTGCTGTTTCGTTATTCGGCCCTCACCATGAACGGCCATCGCATCCATTACGACCGGCCCTACGCCATGAACGATGAAGCCTATCCCGGCCTCGTCGTGCACGGCCCGCTGCAGGCGACGCTGTTGGCCGGACTCGCCGCCACCCACCGTGAAACTCCCATCAGCACCTTCAGCTTCCGCGGCCTGGCCCCGGCTTTTGACGGTGCCGCGATGCATGTCTGCGGCCAGCCCACGCAAACCGGCGCGGAGCTCTGGACCGAGCAGGCCGGGGTGCGAAACATGACCGCCACCATAACCTAAACCGGCTGCCACAGCGGCGCGCCGCGCTCCGCCCGCAGGCTCGGGATCACCCGCCCGTCGATGTCGGTAATGCCGTATTCCTGCGCCAGCTCGGCATTGATGAAGGTGCCGCCGGTTTTTTCCATAATCTTCGCATCCGCCAGCAATGCCGCCATGATGCGCCCGGGGAATTCCGGCGAGCTTCCGGCATTGCTGTGCAGCTGTGCCGCCATGCCCGGAATGGTCTTCAAATTCTCCGTCGCCCGCTCGGTAAAGGTAAAGCCCTGCCACAACGAGACCGAGGCCACATTATGCGGCTTCAACTCAATCGCCATGTCCCGCGCCATGCGGTCCACCGCCGTCTTGGCGGTGCCAAAAATCGTGCTGTAGGTATAATTCACCCCGACATAGCCCGAGAGCCCGATAATCAGCCCGGATTTCTGCGGCACCATTATTTTCGCCGCATGCCAGGCGGCAACGAAACCGGCGCGCACGCCGATATCGAAAATCTCCCAGTTGGAAAGCGGCTTTTCCCAAAACGAGCCGGGCTGCGTCATCTCATGCGGCAAGGCGATGGCATTGTTCACCAACAGGTCCAGCCGCCCCTGCTCGGCTTTGATCCGCGCGAACAGGGCCGCCACCTGCGCGTCATCACCATGGTCCACCGCCACGGCAATGCCTTTGCCGCCGCGCGCATCCACCAACGCCGCCGTCTCACCTACCGTGCCGGGCAGCGCATGCTCACCGGCGTTCACGGTACGGCCGGTGACATAAACCGTAGCCCCCTGCTCGCCCAGAGCGCAGGCAATACCCTTGCCGATGCCCCGGCTCGCCCCGGTAACGAGCACCACCCGGCCGCTGAGCCTACCCACGGGCGAAGAATGTTTCGCTGAAATCGCCGTGCGCCCGGCCGGAGAAATATTCGGCGCTGAACGGCAGCCCCATCACACCAGCTGAGAAATCATTGGCGACGCCGAAATCATGATACCAGTCATACAGCATCGTGCGGCTGGCGATGGCCCATTTGCCACCGCGTTTTTCCAGCACATCCAGATACCGCCCGCCGACCACCGTATCATGATGCGCCGTGCCGAAATCCACGCGATGATAGGAGATCACCTGCGTCTCGACCTTCGCGGTTCCACCCTCAAGCTGGATGAAACTCTGCCCCAGCACATGCTGCGTGCAGGGTATGGCCGGCGAACCAGGCACCACCCAGGCAAGATATGCGGCGAAATCGCCTTTGAACACGCCATAATCGGTCACCGAATCCGGCCAATAGGCGGCGCTGATCATCGCGGCGTCGCGCCGGTCCTCGCCACGCGCCAAGCCCTCGATGCATTTGCGGATGCCGCGCTCATCCAGCAGCGCTTGCAGTCCATCATCACTATCGGTCACTGCCGTCTCTCCCCATGATTTTGCCCGACTTTAAGCCTTGCTAAACCACGCCGCTTGACCAATTCAGCCAAACAGGCACGAACCACTCAATACAGAGACAGCAAAAGCAGCAGCTTTTTGAAAAAATCTGCCCCGAAAACTTTTTACACCAGAGCCGGGATTTTAAAACACCACCGGCTCAGCTTACAAAAAGTCTTTTTGCTTCTTTGTCTTCAGAAAAAGAGGAACCCTCTACTCCGCCGCCATCGGCTTGGCATTGCGCTCTTTCAGGAACGCGAAAAATTCCACACCCTCGCGCAGCCGGCGCACCAGCATCTGCCGCGAGCGCATCATCTCGTTGAGAATCGAGAGTATCTTCGAGGGCCGGAAATAGAATTGCCGGTACATCGTCTCGACCGAGGCAAAAATCTCTTCATGGCTGAGATGCGGATAATGCAGCGGCGCAATCTGCACGCCATGCTCATCAATCAGCTCGGCATGCTCAATGTCGAGCCAGCCCTCCTTGACCGCCTGATTATACAGGAAGGTACCGGGATAGGGTGCCGCCAGCGAAACCTGAATGGTATGCGGATTGATCTCCTTGGCGAAGGCGATCGTCTCCTTCAGCGTATTCTGGTCCTCGCCGGGCAGGCCGACGATGAAGGTGCCGTGGATTTTGATGCCAAGCTTATGGCAATCTGCGGTGAACTGCTTCGCCACCTCGATCCGCATGCCTTTTTTGATATTGTGCAGAATCTGCTGATTGCCGCTCTCATAGCCGACGAGGAGCAGGCGCAGCCCGTTCTCCTTCAGAACTTTCAGCGTCTTATACGGCACATTGGCCTTGGCGTTGCACGACCAGGTGACGCCGAGCTTGCCCAGTTCGATCGCGATCTCCTCGGCGCGCGGCAGATTATCGGTGAACGTATCATCGTCGAACATGAATTCCTCGACCTGCGGGAACAGCTCCTTCGCCCGCTTGATCTCGGCGATCACGTTGCCCACCGAGCGCGTACGGTATTTATGCCCGCCCACGGTCTGCGGCCACAGGCAGAAGGTGCAATGCGACTTGCAGCCGCGCCCCGTATAGATCGAGATATAAGGGTGTTTGAGATAGCCGATGAAATAATCCTCGATCCGCAGATGCTTGGCATAGACATCCACCACGAAGGGCAGCTCATCCATGTCCAACAGCAGCGGCCGGTCCTCGTTCTTGGTAAGCTGGCCGGCGGCCGCGCGCCACCAGATGCCCTGGACCTCGGCCAGCGGCTTGCCCTCGGCGATTTCCTTGATGGTGAAATCGAACTCATTGCCGCAGACGAAATCCAGCACTTTGGCACGCGCCAGCGATTCTTCGGGCTGCACCGCCACCTTCGCGCCGATGAAGCCGACCAGCAGCGCCGGATTGCGTGCCTTAAACGCCTCGGCGACCTTCACGTCATTGCCGAATGATGGTGTTGAGGTATGGATAACCAGCAGTTGATGCGTGTCGGCATGCACCAGCACATCGTCCAGCGTAAGCTTCGCCGGGGGCGCATCGATGAGCGTGCTGTCTGGCAGCAGGGCCGCCGGCTGGGCCAGCCAGGTCGGGAACCAGAAGCTCTTGATCTCGCGCCGCGCCTGGTAACGCGAACCGGCGCCGCCATCGAAACCGTCGAAGGAGGGAGGCTGCAGGAACAGGGTTTTCATCGTCATCTCATATCTCTCACAACTAACGGAGCTTGCCCGCATCGGCTTGCATCATCTGGCCGCGCCAGTCCACCTGGCTGCCGGTAAAACTTGCAATATAGATGAGGGTCGAAAGCGAATCGCGCAACAGAAAAAGCCATGGGCCGCCGGAGGGCGGCAGGCGCAAGGCGGCATCGATACGCCGCGCCGCCAGCACACGCGCTACCAGCACCAAGACCATCAGCCCCCAGGACCACGGTTCCCCCGCCGAAAACAGCACGGCCAGGGCCGCCCAGAGCAGCGATATCTGCAATACGGAAGCAGCATAGGCCGCCGGCACCAGCGCCCGGATGGTGCGGGCCCAGCGCAGCTCATGCCTGAACAGCGCCTCGAAATTCGCCTCCGGCACCGTGGTGGCGGGTACGAGTTGCGCCAGCTCCAGCCGGTAGCCGCGCGCCACGACCAGCCGGCCGAGCACCTGGTCATCGGCCAGATTATTCGCCACCGCCAGCAACCCGCCAACCTCGGCCAGCACGGTCTTCGTCAGCGCCATGGTCACGCCCAGACAATCCCGGCGGCCAAGCCTGCGGGCCAGCAGCGCGCCGGGCAGGAAGGAGTGGTTGATCTGGTCGGCACCGAGCGCCGTGGCGAGTGCCGGCGTGCCCGGCAGCGCGGTGTAGAGCGAAGTCACGAGCCCCACTCCTTCGCCTTCCAGCGCCGCCACTACCCGGTCAAGAAAATACGGCGGCACATGGATATCGGCATCCGAGATCACCAGTATCTCATGCCGCGCCGCGCGCTGCATGTTGATCAGGTTGGAAACCTTGCGGTTGGTGCCATATTGTGTGGGGTCCACAACCAGCCTCACCGCGCGGCCGGGATAACGGGCGCGCAAGGTGGCGAGCACCTCCAGAACCGGATCGGCCGCATCCTGCACGCCGAATATCAGCTCATAATCCGGATAGTTCAGGAGAAAAAACGACTCCAGCGCCAGCCCGGTAAGCGGCTCGACGCCACAAAGCGGTTTGAGTACCGAAACCGGCGGCCGCGCCGCAGGTGCAGCCGCAGGCGTCGCGGCGAAACGCTGCACCAGCACGGCGCCCACAGCCTGCTGGCCGGCGCCGGCCAGCGCGCATAGCCCCGCAATTCCCGCCAGAAGCAGCATTCAGCCTGTTCCGCCGGGAAGCCTGGATATCATGTCTATGAGGCCGTATTGCTTTGAATGGCTGCGATTTTCGCCTTCAGCGCGGCAATCAGCTTCGAGGCATCGCCGGCGGTCACCAGCGCGGCGAAATCCGATTCGTGCAGCGCCACCTGGCTGATCGTGCCGTTCAGCAACACATCGGTAATGCCCCAGCCCGAGGCGCTTTTCTTGACTGCATAATCCAGCTCAACCGGATCGCCGCCGCCGCCGGGGGTGAGCTTGGTCAGAATGATGTAACCCTGGCCGAGCGGCTTCTCCGTGGGCGAAACCGTGAATTGCGCGCCGTCATAGCTGGAGAATTGGCTGGCATAGGAGGCCACTGTGAACGCGCCGATCAGTGTGGTCAGCTCCTGCTGCTGCGCCGCCGGCAGGGTCGCCCACAGAAACCCAACGGAATTCTGCGTCACCACGGCCAGATCATAGCTCTGCGCCACCACGGGGGTGAGCGCCTTGGCACGGGCGGCGAAATCCGCCCCCGCGCTGCCCGCCTTCATGGCGGCAATCAACCCGGCATCAAGCGTTTCCACCGGCATGGCCTCCGGTGTGGCGGCGAAAGCGGGGCTGAAAAAGGCCGGAATGGCCAGGGCCAGGCAAAGCAGGGAAATGGAGCTGAAGTTTTTCATACCGCCTGATACACCATCACTGTGCCGGAATTGCGACCATGCCGAGCTGCGGATCGAGCCCCAGCGCGGCAATGGCGTTGGTTACGATATGGCTGGCCGTCAGCCCGGCCTCGATCATCTGCGCCGCCGGCGTGTTATGGTCGATCAACCGGTCAGGCAGCGTCATCGGCCGGAATTTCAACCCCTTATCGAACGCCCCGCGCCAGGCCAGATGATGTGCGACAGCGGCGCCAAAACCGCCGGCCGCGCCTTCCTCGATGGTGATCAGCACCTCATGGTGGCGCGCAAGCTGGTCGATGAGCGCGGTATCCAGCGGCTTCATGAAGCGCGCATCGGCGATGGTGCAGGGAAAGCCGTGTGCTGCCAGCTCGGCCGCGGCCTGGCGGGCATCCGCGAGGCGGGGCCCCAGGGCCAGAATGGCGATCTTGCCGCCCTCCTGCAAAATACGCCCCTTACCGATCTCCCATACCGAACCGCGCGCCGGCAGCTCCAGCCCGAGTCCCTCGCCGCGCGGATAACGAAACGCCGAGGGCCGGTCATCGATCGCGGCGGCCGTCGCCACCGCATGCATCAGCTCCAGCTCGTCCGAAGGCGCCATGATGACCATGTTCGGCATCGGCCCGAGGAAGCACAGATCGAACGCCCCGGCATGGGTCGCGCCATCGGCCCCTACCAGCCCGGCGCGGTCCATGGCGAAGCGTACCGGCAGATTCTGCAGCACCACATCATGCACCAGCTGGTCGTAGCCGCGTTGCAGGAATGTCGAGTAGATCGCGCAGAACGGTGCCAACCCTTCGGTCGCCATGCCGGCGGCGAAGGTCACGGCATGCTGCTCGGCAATACCGACATCGAACATCCGCTCGGGAAACTTCGCCTCGAACTTATCGAGCCCGGTGCCCGGCGGCATGGCGGCGGTAATGGCCACGATGTTCGGGTTGACCTCGGCCTCGGCGATCAGCGCCTTGGCGAATACATTGGTATAGTTGGGCGGCCCGGGCGGCGCCTTCTTCTGTTCTCCGGTGATGACATTGAACTTCTGCACGCCATGGTACTTGTCCGCCGCCGCCTCGGCCGGGGCATAGCCCTTGCCCTTCTGCGTCACCACATGCAGCAGCACCGGCTCCGCCGAGTCGGATTCGCGCAGATTGCGCAGCACCGGCAGCAGATGGTCGAGATTATGCCCATCGATCGGCCCGACATAATAAAAGCCCAGCTCCTCGAACAGCGTGCCGCCGGTGAGAATGCCGCGGGCATATTCCTCCGCCCGGCGCGCCGTGCGTTCCAGCTGCTTGGGGAAACGCTTGGCCATCTTGGCCGCGAAATCGCGCAGGCTCAAAAAGCTCCGCGAGGAAATCAGCTTCGACAGATACGCGCTCATGGCTCCCACCGGGGGCGCAATCGACATATCATTATCGTTTAGAATCACTATCATGCGGGACTTCATGGCCCCGGCATTGTTCATCGCCTCATAGGCCATGCCGGCGCTCATGGAGCCATCGCCGATCACCGCGATCACATGGCGCGGGTCGATCTCATGCTTCAGGTCGCGCGCCACGGCCATGCCCAGCCCGGCGGAAATCGAGGTGCTGGAATGCGCGGCGCCGAACGGGTCGTATTCGCTCTCGGCGCGCCGGGTAAAGCCCGACAGCCCGCCGGGCTGGCGCAGCGTGCGGATGCGGTCGCGCCGCCCGGTCAGGATTTTATGCGGGTAGGTCTGATGCCCGACATCCCAGATCACGCGGTCACGCGGGGTGTCGAACACGGCATGGATGGCAACGGTCAGCTCAACCACGCCGAGCGAGGAGCCCAGATGCCCGCCCGTCGTCGAGACGGTATCGATGGTCTCGGCCCGCAATTCATCGGCCACCTGCTTGAGCTGGTCGGTCGAAAAATTTCGCAGATCGGCTGGAATGTTAACCCGGTCCAGGAGCGGGGTCCGCGGCGGCATCAGTGACATACCCCAAACCGCGGCGGCAGACTATTACGCATCAAATCCCGTCCTTTATGCAACTTACTCAAGACTTCAGTACACGACCCACTCGGCACATTGGTCCGCCGGCACCTGGCAACCGCCCCCCGCCTGGCCGAATCCGGCGGGGAAAGACCTTGAGAACCTGTGCCTTTACGAGACCGTGAACGGAAAAGCCAGCCACCCCTGCTCCGCCCCCGCCCTGCGAAAACGTCACAGGTGAAAATCAAATCTAAGCACAAGCTTGCGGATTGTGGAGCCAATGACTTATTGCTGCTGCGAGAAAGCATGACGGCGTGACACAGCGGCAACAGGATGAGCAATATGGACGGTATGACCGGAGCAACCACGGACGCGAAAACGATGCGGGTGATCCTGGCGCAGCCGCGCGGCTTCTGCGCCGGGGTTGAGCGCGCCATCGATATCGTCGAGCGTGCCCTGGTGAAATTCGGCCCCCCCATCTATGTCCGCCACGAAATCGTGCATAACCGCCACGTCGTCGAGGATCTGCGCGCCCGCGGCGCCGTGTTCGTGGACGAGCTGGACGAGGTGCCGGAAGGCGCCTGGACCGTGTTCTCCGCCCATGGCGTGGCCCGCAAGGTGGTCCAGGCCGCCGCCGACCGCACCCTTCCGGTGATAGACGCCACCTGCCCCCTGGTCGCCAAAGTCCATGCCGAAGGCCGCCGCTATGCCGGCCAGGGCCGCGAGATCGTGCTCATCGGCCATGCCGGCCATGCCGAGGTCGAGGGGACGATCGGCCAGATCGACGGCACCGTATACCTCGTCCAAACGGTCGAGGATGCCGAGCGGCTCGAGGTCCGCAACAAGGCCAAGCTCGCCTATATCACCCAGACCACCCTTTCGGTCGACGATACGCGCAGCATCATCGCCGCCCTCAAAACCCGCTTCCCCGCCATTATCGGCCCGGACGTGAAGGATATCTGCTACGCCACCCAGAACCGCCAGGAGGCGGTGCATCAGCTCGCCGGCCAGGTCGAGCTGATCCTGGTGGTCGGCAGCAAGAACTCCTCCAACTCCAACCGGCTGCGCGAAATCGGCGCCGAGCTCGGCCACCCCGCTTTCCTCATTGACGATGCCTCCGCCCTGAAGGCCGAATGGTTCGAAGGCATCTCCATCGTCGGCCTCACCGCCGGCGCCTCCGCCCCGGAAGTTCTGGTGCAGGGGGTGATTGAAGGCATAAGACAATTCGGCCAGGTTAAGGTGGAGCTTCTCGCGGGCACGCCGGAAGACGTCAAATTCAAGCTGCCGGCCGAAGTGGCAAGCATATAATAGATCGGATGCGCGTATGGTACCGTTGAATCAGGCTGTTACAGTCGCCACCTACATCATGAAGCAGAAGCTGAAGGGCAATAAGCGCTACCCGCTTGTGCTCATGCTGGAACCTTTGTTCCGCTGCAATCTCGCCTGCTCCGGCTGCGGCAAGATCGACTATCCCAATGAAATACTGAACCAGCGTATCTC
>JAKBAV010000015.1 GCA_021826225.1 Pseudomonadota bacterium
ATATAACCATATCCGTCGGTTTCCAGTCATGGAAGTATGATTTCGCATCACATTTGCGGATGATTTCCTGCATCACCTCTTCGCACAGCTTCGCGCCCTCCGCATCCTCATGCCCCTCGATCCCGACGAACATCCAGGGGCCGGCATGCAGCACTTTCTGGCCGTCCTTGCGTGTCCATACCAGCGGGTGGATGGCGCGCGGGAAGATTTTAGCCTCCTCGACCAGATCGAGAAGCTGCTGCGTATCAGCGAATGTTTTGAAGTTCCGTCCGTAAGGCTGCTTGGTCAGGCGGACATCGAGCGTGTAAATCCCATTCAGATGCTCGATCTTTTCGCGCAAGGCGGGGTCGAAATCCTTGTATAGCTGTATGCCATCAGCAAAGCCGGTGCGCCCGCCCTCGCCGTGTGGTGCGTTGATCACGGCGCGCAGCACGCCGGTGCGGTTAAGCTCGTCATTATAGGCATGGTCGAAATGCCATGGCGCGAAACGCGCCACGATCCGGCCGTTCATCTCGATCAGCCCGGCCATGTTCACGGCCGGATCCTGGGGCATGGAATGCATGTCGATCACCCCCGGCATCATGTCCTCATCGACACGCGGGGTGGTATAAGTCGGGTGCTTTTTCAGCGGTCCGAACACATTGCTGATCTCAACCTGCATTTTCTGCGAAGGCTCGACATTCTCGAACACGATCATGCCGCGATCCTCGAAAATCTCGTTAAGCTGCCCGCGCACCGCCGGGTCGGCGAGCGTCTCATAGGTCACACCATCGACGATAGCGCCCCAGCTCAGATCAGACCTCAGATCACGAACCTTGATTCCAGCCATTTCAATTCCCTTCTTTCATTTTGCTTCACCGTATATTTGTCGGTTTTTTATCACCCATGCCACCCGGCCTGGCATGACATAGATCAATCATTACGATTTCAGAGAAAATATCGCCCACCGGTTACCAGACCAGCGGCACCGCTTTCGGACCAACCACGCCGCCCGGCCGGTACGTGATCTTGGCCCCCGGCTTGACCGTGAATCTGGGGATGCGCTTCAGCCATTCCTGCAGCGCGATCTTGAGCTCAAGCCGGGCAAGATGGCCGCCCATGCAGCTGTGCACGCCGACGGTGAAAGCCAGAATCGTCTTGCGCGGCCGGTCAAAATCCACGTCCAGCGGGTTCGGAAACACTTCAGGATCGAAATTGCAGGCCGGCAGAATGCTGGTCACACGGTCGCCCTTCTTCATCTGAACACCACGCATCTCGACATCCTGAGCAACAACACGGCCCGAGAATGTTACCGACCAGCGGCGCAGCAGTTCCTCTACAATGGCATTTATATCAGCGGGTCTGTCGATGATCTCCTGCACCCGTTCCGGATTTTGCGCGAGCCAAAGCCAGATGTTGTTGAGTGTGGCGAACACCGTATCAAGCCCGCCAATGAAGATGAAGATGACAAAGCCGAACACCTCCTTGTCGCTCAAGGGCACGCCGTCGGGCGCCGCATGGGCAATGCGGCTCACCACCCCTTCATCCGGATGCGCCTTCTTCTCCGCGATTGCCTGCTTGAGATAGGCGGTGATTACCTTCATCGCCTCGGCCATGGTGGCCCGGTCGTTCGAATGCAGCAAATTGACCGCCCATTGCACGAAGGTGTCGCGCATGTCCTGCGGCAGGCCCATGATATCGAGAAACACCGAAACCGGCAGCGGGCGGCCGAACGCCGTGGTGAACTCGCATTCACCCTTATCCACGAACTCGTCGAGCAGGTCATTCGCCCGCTGACGGATCAACCCTTCCAGCTTCAGCACACCCTGCGGCGAGAAAATCGGATCGACGATATTGCGGTATTTGCGATGCGCCGGCGGGTCGATCTCGATGGGTATGAAATAAAAATAATCATCCGGGTCGCGCGGAAACGGCGTCGCCCCTTCATTTGAGAAAAACTCAGGATGGCGCAGGGCAAACAACGCATCCTCATGCTTGATCAACTGCCAGGCATTGCAGAACTCATTCACATCGTAGAAAATCGGCGGCATGGTTTCATGCAGCCTGGCCATGAAGTCATGCGGCGCGGCGAGAAACGCCTCCCCCACGGTCAACCCTATGGAGCGCACCAGCGCCTTGGGCACATGCGGGGGGATCTGCTCTGGTCCGGCAAAGCGAGGCAGTACCGGCGGTACCGGGTGGGCGGGATCTATGGTCATGATGCGCTCTCTTTCAGATACTCAGAAAAATTGCTTCGCGGGCAGATGCACGACCAGACCATCGAGCGCCGGGGTCATCGTGATCTGACAGGACAGACGGACATTGCGGGCAAGCGCGCCCTCCGCGGCATCGAGTTCCACGACATCGGCCAGCAATTCCCGTTCCTCATGCGAGGCCGGGCCGCCGACTTTTACCGTCCAGGCATCATCGACATAGCAGCGGCATGTGGCGCAGGACAAAGCACCGCCGCATTCACCGGCAATGCCTTCAACATTGTTGTACAACGCACCGCGCATGACGTTTTCGCCCACCGGAACGTCCACGCCGGTGGCCATTCCGTGATGGTCGATATAGGTAACCTTGGGCATCTATATTTCCTCTGAGACAGCTGTTTTGCAGCCGGTTGTCCCGCGGAAGCCGCCGCCCCCGCATTGATCTGCATCAAACCCGCAGCGTGGAGCGGCGCACAAAAAACCCGGCACAAATGCCGGGTTTTCATCCATCCCTGAATATCGTCTTCGCGCGGCGTTTTCAGTCGCCGATGCCACCCAAAGCGAGGTACTTGATTTCCAGATAATCCTCGATGCCGTATTTCGAACCCTCGCGCCCCAGCCCGGAGGATTTCACGCCGCCGAACGGCGCCACCTCGGTGGAGATGATCCCCTCATTAACCCCGACAATGCCGTATTCCAGCGCTTCCGCCACGCGGAAAATCCGGCCGATATCGCGCGCGTAAAAATATGATGCCAGACCGAACTCGGTATCATTGGCCATGGCGATCGCCTCGGCCTCGGTTGAAAAACGGAAGAGCGGCGCCAGCGGCCCGAACGTCTCCTCGCGCGCCACCAGCGCGGTTTTCGGCACATCGGCCAGAATGGTCGGCTCGAAGTAGTTGCCGCCCAGCGCGTGGCGCTTGCCGCCCGTCACCACCCGGGCACCGCCGGCCACGGCATCGGCGATGTGCTCTTCCACCTTGGCCACGGAAGCGCCGTTGATCATCGGCCCCTGGGTCACGCCCGGCTCCATGCCATTGCCGACCTTCAGGGCCTCCACGGCGGTTTTCAGTTTTTCCGCAAACGCTTCATAGACCCCATCCTGCACCAGGAGGCGGTTGGCGCAGACGCAGGTCTGCCCGGCATTGCGGAATTTCGAGGCAATCGCGCCTTTCACGGCCTCGTCGAGATCGGCATCATCGAACACGATGAACGGCGCATTGCCGCCCAGCTCCATGGAAAGCTTTTTAACCGTCGGCGCGCATTGCGCGATCAGCTTGGCGCCCACTTCCGTGGAGCCGGTAAAGCTCAGCTTGCGCACCATCGGGTTGGCGGTCAGCTCCGCGCCGGTCTCACCCGAAGGCCCGGTGATCACATTGCATACCCCGGCCGGCATGCCGGCGCGCTCGGCCAGCACGGCCAGCGCCAGGGCGGAAAACGGCGTCTGGCTGGCCGGGCGGATAACCCCGGTGCAGCCCGCGGCCCAGCCCGGCCCCGCCTTGCGCGTGATCATCGCGGCCGGGAAATTCCACGGTGTGATGGCGGCGAACACGCCGATCGGCTCCTTCTGCACGATAATCCGGCGGCCTTGCGCGTTATGCGGAATCGTATCGCCGTAAATCCGCTTGCCCTCCTCGGCGAACCACTCGATGAAGCTCGCGGCATAGGCGATCTCGCCCTTGGACTCCGCCAGCGGCTTGCCCTGCTCGGCCGTCATGATGACAGCGAGATCGTCGGTATTCTCGATCATCAGGGTAAACAGCTTGCGCAATATCGCCGAGCGCTCCTTGGCCAGCAGCTTGCGCCAGCCCTTCTGCGCCTCATACGCGGCCTCGATGGCGCGTCTGGTCTCCGCACCGCTCAGGCTGGGCACGCGCCCCACCAGCACGCCGGTCGCCGGATTCTTAACCTCGATCCACTTGCCGCTCTCGGCCTCGATCCATTTGCCGCCCACGTAGTTGGCCTCGCGGAGCAGAGTCGGGTCCTTCAGGGGCAGGCTGGCATTGGCGTTAAGCATGTCTGGCGTCCTTTAGCTGCTGTTATTTGCGCCCATCACTAAGTGGTGCGTCATGGGGCAAAACCCTATCATGGGCCCGCCGGGCTTGGTAGCCGCGAAATTTCAACCCGCACCACATGCGCCGAACATGCGGGGATTACGCGGGGGCCTGCGCCAGCGCCGCCAGTATCGTCTCGCCATAGCGCTCCAGCTTGCTCCGGCCGATGCCCGGCACCTCCGCCAAAGCCGCCAGGCTGGCGGGCCGCGCCTCGGCTATGGCGGCCAGCGTGGCGTCGTGAAAAATCACATAGGCCGGCACTTTCTGTTCCCTGGAAATCCGCGCCCGCACCTCACGCAGCACCTCGAACAGGGCCGAGGCGCCACCGGCGGCAAAGGCACGGTCGGCGCGCCTGGCGGTCCGCACCCTGGCATCGCGGCGCAGATGAACCTCCACCGCACCGCGCAATATCGGCCGGCCGGCCTCGGTCATCACCAGCGCGCCGTAATGGTCATGGTCCGTCGCCACCATGCCACGCGCGGCAAGCTGGCGGAACAGCGACTGCCAGCCCTTGCGATCCAGCTCCTTGCCCACGCCGAAGGTCGGCAGCTGGTCATGCCCGAAGCGGGTGACCTTATCCGTCTCCACCCCCAGCAGCACATCCACCAGATGCCCCACGCCAAAATTCTGGCCGGTACGCAACATGGCGGATAGCGCCTTGCGTGCCGGTATCGTGGCATCCCAGGTTTCGGCCGGGGTAATGCAGCTATCGCAATTGCCGCAGGGTGCTGCCATGGTTTCGCCGAAACACGCCAGAATCGCCTGGCGGCGGCACCCGGCAGTCTCGCACACGCCGAGCAGTGCCTCCATCTTGCCGAGCTCGACGCGTTTGACCTCGTCCGGCGCCTCGCCATCGGTGATCATCTTCCGGCGCAACATAAGATCCTGCATGCCATAGAGCAGCAGCGTCTCGGCGGGGGCACCATCGCGCCCGGCCCGCCCGGTCTCCTGGTAATACGCCTCCAGGCTGCCCGGCAGGTCCATATGCACCACAAAGCGTACATCGGGCTTGTCGATGCCCATGCCGAAGGCGATCGTTGCCACCAGCACCGGCCCGTCATCAGCCAGAAATGCATCCTGGTTGCGCGCGCGCGTCTCCGCGTCCAGCCGCGCGTGGTAGGGCAGCGCGCGTATGCCGTGGCTGTTCAGCGCCGCCGCCGTCTCTTCCACCGCATTGCGGCTGAGGCAATACACAATGCCGCTCTCGCCTTCATGATTTTTCAAAAACGCCAACAACTGGCGCAGCGGCGAGGCCTTGGGCGTGATGTTGTAGCGTATGTTCGGCCGGTCGAAGCTGGCGAGAAACATGCGCGCGTCATCCAGCGCCAGGCGCTGGCGGATTTCCTCGCGTGACTGCACATCCGCCGTGGCGGTCAGCGCGATGCGCGGCACGCCGGGAAACCACGCGCGCAATTCCGCGAGCTGGAGATATTCGCGGCGAAAATCATGTCCCCATTGCGATACGCAATGCGCCTCGTCGATGGCGATGAGCGAGACCGGGCGGCGGGCCAGCGCCTCGAGAAATTCCGGCATCATCAGCCGCTCCGGCGCGACATAGAGCAGATCCAGCCGCCCGGCCCGCAAATCATCCCAGATCCGCGCCCGCTCCTCCGCGCCAATGGCCGAATTCAGCGCCGCCGCATTCACACCAAGCTGGCGCATCGCCGCCACCTGGTTACGCATCAACGCGATCAGCGGCGAGACGATGATGCCAAGGCCGGCCCGGCACAAAGCGGGCAGTTGATAACACAGAGATTTGCCCCCGCCGGTCGGCATCAGCACGATGGCATCGCCACCCGCCATCACATGGCCGATAACCTCTTCCTGCCGGCCGCGAAAGCCGCGCAGGCCGAATACGGTGCGCAGCACCTCATGCGGGTCGTTGACGAGAGGCAGAGCGGCGCAGACTTCCATTTATCCATGGTAGAATCCCAAGCCGTGCCGCCACAAGCGCGCTATAAGGCGGCATGGACCCCAAACGGCTCACCGGCGCCTGCCTCTGCGGCGTCATCGCCTACGAGCTCACCGCCATGCCCGGCGATGTCGCGGATATCTGCCATTGCGCGCAATGTCGCCGCGCGAGTGGCGCTGCCTCGCTGCCCTGGGTGCAGGTGCCGCCCGCCCGGTTTCGCATCACGCGCGGCGTGGCCACGGCCTACGCCTCCTCCCCCCGCGCGACACGCTGGTTTTGCGGCGCGTGCGGCACGCCGCTCTACATGACCGACCATGAGAACCGCTCGGTCGGCATCACCCTCGGCACGCTCGACCAACCCGAACAGATAACCCCCAGCGTGCATGGCTGGCTATGCGAGCGCATCGCCTGGGAGGCCCTGGACGACATCCTGCCCCGTTACGACAAGGCCCCGCCCTATGATTTATGAGCCTCCTCGGCGATCAGCTCCTTCTTCGACAATTTCCCCACCATCGTCTTCGGCAGGCTCTCCCGAATTTCCACCTTTTTCGGCATCTCGATCGGGTTAAGCTGCGTCTTCAAAAACGCCAGAATCTCATCCGGTTCCGCCACCGCCCCGGGCCGCAGCGTGACATAGAGCTTCGGCGACTGCCCGCGATATGCATCAGGAATCCCAATCGCCACCGCATCCTGCACCGCCGGATACTGATACGCCGCCTCCTCGATCACCCGCGGATACACCTTGAACCCGCCGCAGATGATGACATCCTTCAGCCGATCGACGATGAACAGGCAGCCATCGGGGTCGAGATAGCCGATATCCCCCGTACGGAAAGCACCGTCGGTAAACGTGTAGGCGGTCTCATCCGGCTGGTTGTAATAGCCCAGCATCACCTGCGGCCCGCGCACGCAAATCTCGCCCCGCTCACCTTGCGCCAGCAGATGCTCCGGATTGGCCGGGTCACGGATCTCGATCACCGTGCCCGGCACGGCAGGTCCCACCCCGCCATGCTTCACCGGCGCCACCTGGGAAAATGAAATCACCGGCGAGGTCTCGCTCAACCCGTAGCCTTCGAGAATCCGGCTTCTGGAAATCCGCTCGAACCGCTCCATCACCTCAGCCGAAAGCGCCGCCCCGCCGGAAACCGCGAATTTGATGAACCCCATATCCGTTTGGCCGGCGGCCTCCGCCGCATTGCTTATGGCGGTGAACAATGTCGGCACGCCGGGCAGGATGGTCGGTTTGCGCCGGTAGATCGTGCGCATCAATATCTTCAGGTCCAACCGGGGCAGCAGCAGCAGTTCCGCGCCGATGGTCAGGCCCAGATTCATCACCGCCGTCATCGCGAAAACATGGAAAAACGGCAGGATGCCCAAAAACCGCTCCGCCCCGGGCTCCAGCTTCGGCAGCACGCGCAGCACCTGCTGCAAATTCACCGTGATATTGGCATGGCTCAGCATCGCCGCTTTCGGCGTGCCGGTGGTCCCGCCGGTGAATTGCAGCACCGCGACATCCACCTCCGGGTCGATGACGACAGGTGCCGGCATTTGCGGCCCCGCGATGAGCCGGGAAAACTCCACATAGGGCGCATGGTCCGGCACACGCCCCAGCGTCTTGCGCCCGAACAGCCGCAAGGCGAGCGATTGCAAAGGCGGCAGCATCTCCGCGAGCCGGCATATGATCACGCGTTTGAACTGCCCGCCCGCCGCCAGCCGGGCGATATTGTTGAACACCACCGCCACATCGGTCGTCACCATCATGGCGACATCCGCCTCCCGCGCCATCGTCTCGATTTCCTTGAGCGTGTAGAGCGGGTTGAAATTCACCACCGTGCCGCCGGCCTTCAGCACGGCGAAATACATGATGATGGAATAGGGGCAGTTGGGCAGGCACAGGCCGATTTTCATGCCCTTCACTACGCCCAGTTTCTGCAAGCCCCCGGCGGCGGCATTGGCCAGCCGCCCGAGCTCGGCATAATCCATGCGTCGGCCCAAAAAATCGATGGCCTTGCAGGTCGCGAATTGCCGCACCGCGGCATCGAGGATATCGCCCGCCGCGCGCGGCGTAAAACCAGAGGCGAGGTCTGGCGCAGTTTGGCCGTTCATTTTTTCTCCCGATCCACAGCCCATTCCCATATGCATGCCCCGGAATGAACCCGGGCCGGAATACGGGGAGCCACAAGGCAGGCATGGTTTCGATCTGCCTGCCCTTTACGTAAGGCTAGAGCGGAAGCGCTCTTATGGCAACAACAACCCTTATGGGAATAACACCACGGCGATCACACCCGGTCGCCCCAGCTTTTTCCGGAAGTTAAGCACGCCGGAAAGCGCGGCAGAACACGCGTCCTGCCGCGCCATTTCGCGCCGGAAGGCGTGAGCTGTCAGGCGGTCTTCAGGTTGATCGCGGCGGCCTTGCCGCGTTCCATCGCCACTTCATAAGAGATTTTCTGTCCCTCATTCAGCCCGCGCAAACCGGCGGCCTGCACCGCGGTGATGTGAACAAAAACATCCTTGCCGCCATCCTGCGGCACGATGAAGCCAAAGCCCTTGGTCGTATTGAACCATTTGACGGTACCGGTCGCCATATCTTTCTTCGTCGCTCCTCAACTGATGAACCACCCCCTCGCGCGGATGAGAGGGACAACCGCGCTCTGGATGGCTTGGGCGTGCGGCGGGAGCACCGGACCAAGTCAGGCCATTTCGATTGTCCTAAAATTTGACGCAGAAAGATGTGGAATTGTCAACGATTCCGTCACCTCCCGCCCATCTGTCCATTCCGTCGGCCCGGCGCTTCATGGAAACGTCAGCCCGCCGCTTGTCCCAGTTTGCACCACCGTTTCCGTTTCGCCCATTTTTCGGCATAATCAGACCAGATTAAAAAAACACCCAGGAGAAACACCATGTCGGACGCCGATATCATCCCGGTCAAACCCGAGATCGCCGCCAGGGCGCTGGTCACCAAAGCCGGCTATGAAGAGATGGTGCAGCGCGCCGCCGCCGAGCCGGACGCCTTCTGGGCGGAGCAGGCGCGGCGCCTGGACTGGATGAAATTCCCCACCAAAATCAAGAATACCAGCTTCGTAGGCGATGTTTCGATAAAATGGTTCGAGGATGGCACGCTGAACGCCGCCGCCAACTGCCTGGACCGCCATCTCGCCACGCGCGGCGACCAGGTCGCCATCATCTGGGAGAGCGACGACCCCAACGTCTCCACCAAAACCACCTACCGGGAGCTGCACGAGAAGGTCTGCCGCCTCGCCAACGCGCTCACCGCCCAGGGTGTTAAAAAGGGCGATGTCGTTACCGTATACCTGCCCATGGTGGTGGAAGCCGCCGTGGCGCTGCTCGCCTGCGCCCGCATCGGCGCCATCCATTCCGTGGTGTTCGGCGGGTTCAGCCCGGACAGTCTCGCCAACCGCATCCAGGACTGCAACTCCGTCGCCCTCATCACCGCCGATGAAGGCCGCCGCGGTGGCCGCAAGGTCGCGCTGAAGGCCAATGCCGACGAGGCGCTGAAAACCTGCCCCTCCATCAAAACCGTCATCGTCGCCAAGGTCACGGGCGGCGATATCGCCATGCAGGAAGGCCGCGACCATTGGTATCACGATGTCACCGCCGCCGCCTCGCCCGAGCATAAGCCGGTTGAAATGAACGCGGAGGACCCGCTTTTCATCCTCTACACCTCCGGCTCCACCGGCAAGCCCAAGGGCGTGCTGCACACCACCGGCGGCTACATGCTCTGGGCCGGCTTCACGCATGAAGCCGTGTTCGACTACCATCCCGGCGAGATCTACTGGTGCACCGCCGATGTCGGCTGGGTGACCGGGCATAGCTATATCGTCTACGGCCCGCTCGCCAACGGCGCCACCACGCTGATGTTCGAAGGCGTGCCCAATTACCCGACCAGTTCCAGATTCTGGGAGGTCATCGACAAGCACCAGGTCAACATCTTCTACACCGCCCCCACCGCCATCCGCTCCCTGATGCGCGATGGCGAGGAGCCGGTTAAAAAAACCTCGCGCAAATCCTTGCGCATCCTCGGCTCCGTCGGCGAGCCCATCAACCCCGAGGCCTGGCGCTGGTACTACCATGTCGTCGGCGAGGACCGCTGCCCGATCGTCGATACCTGGTGGCAGACCGAAACCGGCGGCATTCTCATCAGCCCGCTCCCCGGCGCCATCGACCAGAAACCCGGCTCCGCCACCCTGCCGCTGCCCGGCGTAAAACCGCTGCTGGTGGATGGCGAGGGTCACGAGCTGTACGGCGCCACCGAGGGCAATCTCTGTATTTCCGATAGTTGGCCAGGCCAGATGCGCTCGGTCTATGGCGACCACGCCCGCTTCATCCAGACCTATTTCGCCACCTTCAAGGGCCTTTATTTCACGGGCGACGGCGCCCGCCGCGATACCGACGGCTATTACTGGATCACCGGGCGCGTTGATGACGTCATCAACGTCTCCGGCCACCGCATGGGCACGGCCGAGGTGGAGTCCGCCCTCGTCGCCCACACCGCCGTGGCCGAGGCCGCGGTGGTCGGCTTTCCGCACGACATCAAGGGCCAGGGCATCTATGCCTATGTCACGCTGGTGGCGGATGTGGAGCCGACCGAGGCGCTGCGGCGGGAACTCATCGCCTGGGTCCGCCGCGAAATTGGCCCCATCGCCGCACCGGATGTCATCCAATGGGCCCCAGGCCTGCCGAAAACCCGCTCCGGCAAGATCATGCGGCGAATCTTACGCAAAATCGCCGCCAACGAGACCGACAGCCTGGGCGATACCTCCACTCTGGCCGACCCCGGCGTGGTGCGCGAGCTGGTGGATAACCGCGCCTGAGCCGCGAGGGCATCAGGGCCAGGATATCCCGGTATCCTTGGCCTTGCCCTCGGGCTCGATATGGATGGTGACCACCAGCCCCGCCATTTCCCGCCTCAGCGCGGCCTCTATCCGGTCGCAAATCGCATGCGCCTCGTTCACGCTCATGGCGCCCGGCACCACGAGGTGAAATTCGAGAAAACTGGCGGCGCCGGATTGCCGCATCCGCAGATCATGCGCCTCGATGGCGCCCGCCGCATGGCCGCGCACCAGGCCTGAAATCCGCTCGGCCATCGCGGGCGGCGGCGCCTCATCGAGCAGCCCGCTGATCGAGCGGCGCACGGTTTTCGCCCCCATGAAGGCGATCTGTACGGCAATGGCCAGGGCCACCAGCGGGTCCAGCACCGGCAGCTGCAGCCAGGACGCCGCCAGCAGTGCCGCGAGAATGCCGCAAGTGGTGTAGAGATCGCTCAGCAGATGTTCGGCATCGGCGATCAGCGCGGGGGAGCGTTCCCGCCTGCCGATAACGAACAGCACCCCGGCCCATATCCCGTTCAGCACACCGCCCGCCAGGTTGAGCGCGAGCCCGGTGCCGAGCGCCCCGCGCAGCGGCGCCAGCCCGGGCGGGTGCAGGATTTCGCCGATCGAGCGCTCAAAAATAAGCACCGCGGCGGCCAGGATCATCGCCCCGGTGGCAACGGCGCTGATCAGCTCCGCCTTGGCGTGGCCGTATTGGTGCTTTCGGTCCGCCGGCCGGGCCGCGACGATCAGCGCATATAATGCCAGCCCGGATGAGGCGACATTCACCAGTGTCTCCAGCGCGTCCGAAAACAGCGCCGTGCTTCCGCTTATCCGCGCCGCCAGCAGCTTGCAGCCCAGGATCAGCACCCCGGCGGCAATACTTCCCATCGCTATTTTCAGCACCAGTCTCATGGCTTGTGGCTAACAGCGTGGCAGAAGCGGCACAACGCACGGAATTGCGCTCGCGTTATTGACAGTCCGGCAAGGAAGTCTTGTCATACCACATAAGCGGTGTGCAAAACCGCAAACCGGCCGCCTCTTGGGGAGCTTCATATTGTATAAAAATCCGCGCAAAATCCTCGCCGCCGCCGCGCTGGCGTTAGCCTGCGGGTTATCCAGCCTGTCGCTCGACGCCGCACCCGCCAACGCCCTCACCTCCGACCCGCTGCCGGGCGAAGCCGTGCCACCGCCCGCCAACATCAACATCCTGTTCTACTACAACCTGTTCACCAATGCCGGGGTGCTGGAACCCGTGCGCGGCGACGGTTATGCCCGGGATACGCATATTTCGCTCGATCTTCAGGGGCTGCGCTACATCCGCACCTTCAATGCCGGGGGCATGCTGGGCGGCGTGCAGGCGATATTGCCCTATATCGGCGCGGTCGGGCACCAGGTGCTCGGCGTGCCGCATCTGCCGCCGACCTACGGGCCAGGCCGGATCAATCTCAGCCATTCCGCCGGCTTCATCCAGCCCGCCTTCAGCGCCTTCATCTTCCCCATCTCCCGCCCCGCCAGCGATACCTATCTCGTCACCGCTTTCTGGGTCTGCCCGCCCATCGGCAGCTATGACAAAAACGCCAATATCAGCTTCACGCAAAACCTGTGGACCGGCGAGATCGAAGTAGGCGCTCACCAGCTGCTGCTGGGCAATAAAACCGGGCGCAACCTCGCGGTGGAGGCCTGGGGCGAGGGCCTGTTCTACGGCAGCAACGGCGACTCCGCCCTGGTGGGCGCCGGCGCTCCCATCCCCGCGCGGCTGAGCGAGCAGCCCAGCGGACAGGTCCGCCTGTATCTGCCCTATCAGTTCTTCCCCGCCAGCCTCGCTACCTTCAGCCCCGGCTTCTACCAGTCCTTCGGCGGTAAGGAGACCTACAGCCTGGCCAACGGGGCAAAATACGATGCCGGAACGCGGACCGAGGAGACGCAATTGCGCTTCATCCTGTCCACCTATCTCTCGCCGCACTGGCAAATCATGCTGAACGGCGAATACGACCTCGTCACCCATGGCGGACCGCTGAACCGCAATGTCGAACTGCGCGTGGCGACCATTTTTTAGCGGAAAAGGCCGCCTCTCTCTAAACAAAGAGCCGAAAAAAATAAAATTTATCAACCCCTTAATCGCAAGAGGGAGACCGTTTCGCCCGGGACGCCGGCCACAGCCTGCCCCAGGCGAAACCATTAATGCGACCCGGTCAATGCCCCGCGTTTTCGGCGTCGAAATCGGGGGTGAGGCCGGAAGCGGCGAGTTGGGCTGCCAGCGCGGCTTTGAGCTTGGCGAGCCCGGCCTCCGAGCGGCTTTCACAACGGGCGACGAGTACGGCCTGGGTGTTGGAGGCGCGCAGGAGCCACCAGCCATCTGCTGTGTTCACGCGCACGCCGTCGGTATCCGAGACCTTTTCACCAGCGGCCTTGAGGCGCGCGGCGACTTCGGCAACCACGGTGAATTTACGCTCCTCGGTGCAGTCGAAGCGTAATTCCGGGGTGTTGACCACCACGGGGAGCGACGCGCGAAACTCCGCGACCGTTTCGGGCATGCGGGCGATGACGCCGAGCACCCGCACGGCGGCATAGAGCGCATCATCGAAGCCGTACCATTTGTCGTTATAGAAAATATGGCCCGACATTTCGCCGGCGAGCGGCGATTTCATTTCGGCCATCTTGGATTTGATGAGCGAGTGCCCGGTTTTCCACATCAGCGGCGTGCCGCCGGCCTTGGCGACCTCGTCGAACAGCACCTGGCTGGCTTTGACATCGGCGATGATGGTGCCGCCTGGATATGATTTGAGCACATCGCGGGCCATGAGAATGAGGAACTGGTCGCCGAACAGTATATGCCCCTCATTATCCACGAGGCCGATCCGGTCGGCATCGCCATCGAAGGCGATACCGACATCCGCACCCTCGGCGGCGACGGCGGCGATCAGCTGTTCGAGGTTTTTCGGCACGGTCGGGTCCGGGTGATGCGCCGGGAAGGTGCCGTCGATTTTCTCATTCAGCAGGATGTGTGTGCCCGGCAGTGCCGCCACAAGTTTCACCAGAATGTCACCGGCGGCGCCGTTGCCGTTATCCCAGACGATTTTGAGCGGGCGCTCACCATCCCAATCCTTGACCATGCGGGCGACATAGGCCTCCGCTACGTCTTTCTGCACGACGCTGCCGGTGGTCTCGGCCACCACATCGCCCGCAGCGGCGCGGGCGCCGATTTCCTGGATCTGGCTGCCAAAAAACGGCTTGTTCCGCAGCATCATCTTGAAGCCATTATAATTCGGCGGATTATGGCTGCCGGTGACCATCACGGCGCCATCGGTATGGTTGTCGAAGGATGAAAAATACAGCATCGGCGTCGGACCTTCGCCGACATCGATCACATCCATGCCGCTGGCCATCAGCCCGCGGATGAGCGCCGCCGCCAGAGCCGGGGAGGAGAGCCGGCCATCGCGGCCCGCGGCGACGGATTTGCCGCCGACCGCCGCGACCATGGAGCCGAATACCCGGCCGATGGCGAAGGCATCCGCCTCGCTCAAGCTTTCGCCGACAATGCCGCGTATATCGTATTCGCGCAGGCTGCTTTTCGAAAACTGATGGGTGAAGCTCATGGTAACCTCTTCAAGCGTTGACGTAGTTCTTCAGAAACGCGCGCACGGCGGGGCCGAGATCGGGGCGGGCCAGCGAGAAGGCGATCTGCGCTTCGAGGAAGCCGATCTTGTCGCCGCAATCGAAGCGCTTGCCTTCAAATTTCAGCCCATGGAACGGGGTATGGCCGATCATCTTGGCCATGGCATCGGTCAGCTGCACCTCATTGCCGGCGCCGCGCTCCATCATGGACAGGTATTTAACCACTTCAGGCAGCAATATATAGCGGCCGATAATGGAGAGGTTGGAGGGAGCATCCGCCGGCGCCGGTTTTTCGACCAGGCCAAGCACCTCGACGCGGTCGCCATTGGTCTCACCGATTTTGAGGATGCCGTAACGGTTGGTCTGTTCAGGCGGCACTTCGGAGACCGCCAGGACATTGCCGCCGGTTTCATTATACACATTCACCAGCTGCGTCGTGCAGGGGGTCTGGCTCAGCACCAGATCATCCGGGAGGAGAATGGCGAAGGGGTCATCGCCGATGAAGGTCCGGGCGCACCAGATGGCATGGCCCAGGCCAAGCGGCACCTGCTGGCGTACCGTGGAAATGGAGCCCGGCGGCATGGCCTCCTCGCGCAGCAATTCCAGCGCCTCACGCTTATTGCGCTCGGCCAGGGTGGCTTCCAGCTCGAAGGCGATGTCGAAATGGTCGATCAGCGCGGTCTTGCCACGGCCGGTGACCATGCAGAATTGTTCGATGCCGGCGGCGCGAGCCTCATCCACCGCGTATTGGATGAGCGGCTTGTCAACGACCGGGAGCATTTCCTTGGGCATGGCTTTCGTCGCCGGCAGGAAGCGGGTGCCCAGACCCGCGACGGGAAGCACGGCCTTGCGCAATGGTTTAACCAAGAAATCCTCCTTGCTGATGCGTCTGCCCGATGTCCTGCCATGCCCCAGGACGAGCGGCAAGCCGGTGAATTTGTGTGAAGAATAATTAACCGCCCGTTATAAGATTGTGGTGGCGGAGCCCGGCAATTCAGCCGGCGTTTTGCTCAGGCGGAAGTGTCCTGGGAGCTGCCGCGCGGGTGAGGCGGTCGTTGATGGCAAGGCCGAGCCCCTGCGCCGGAATGGGCATGGCGGCGATCCGGATGCAGCCATGCCGGGCGGCCCCGGCATCGAGGACATGCAGCGCCTCGAATAATCTGGCTCCGGCCTCGTCCAGGTTCCGCCGCGCGGAAAGCTGGAACGAAAGCGCAGCACCGGGGAGTGGCGGGCCGAAGGCGAGCAGGGCCTCATCGCGCTCGACGCTGACGGCATTGAGCCGTACAGGCAGGCCGGGAGCGTAATGCGAGCGCAGCATACCCGGGGCAATGGGCAGGCCGGGTTGCGCGCCGGCGCGCTGAATCGGCCCAATTTCAGCTTCCAGCGCCTCAACAGGCACCCCGCCAGGGCGGAGCAGCACCGGCCTTGGGCCGGACAGGTCCAGAATGGTGGATTCCAGCCCGACCGCGCAAGCGCCGGAATCGAGCACCGCCGCGATCCGCCCGTCCAGCTCCGCGAGCACATGCGCGGCGGAGCTGGGCGAGATGCGGCCGGAGCGATTGGCCGAGGGTGCCGCGACAGGCCCGCCAAACGCCCGCAGCAGCGCGAGCGCCACAGGCTGCGCCGGTACACGCACCGCCAGCGTGGGCAATCCGGCCCCGGCCAGTTGCGAGACCGGGCAGTTTTCCACCCGTTGCAGCACGAGCGTTAGCGGGCCGGGCCAGAATCTGGCCGCGAGCCTTGCCGCCAATGGCGTGGGGGTAACGGTGCGGAACGCGGTTGCCGCATCGGGGAAATGGCAGATAAGCGGGTTGAAAGCCGGGCGCCCCTTGGCGGCATAGAGTGCCGCCACGGCAGCTTCATTGCAGGCATCCGCCCCCAGCCCGTACACGGTCTCGGTCCCAAAAGCGACAAGCCGGCCGGCGCGCAGCAGATCAGCCGCCTGGGTGACATCCTCCGCCGTGAGCCGCGCCGTTAGTACCCGATTCACATTGAAATCGCCGCGCGATTCCATCGCCATTATTCAGCTTCAGATGGCTTGTCCGGCACCGGCTTGGCCAAATCCCGCGCCACCTCGGGCTTGTGCAGCAGCTTGTTGATTTTGGTCGCCTGTTCCAGCGCCTCATCCGCGACGAATTTCAGCTCCGGGGTCACGCGTAAACCGAGCCGCGGCGCGAGCTGCGCGCGCAAAAAAGGCGCCACGCGCCTCAAGGCGGGCAGCAGCGGCGTGATGTCCTTCTGGCCCAGCACGGTGGCGAATACCAGCGCGTGCTTGAGATCCGGGGACATCCGGACCTCCGACACGGTGAGATGCTCGCGCGCCAGAGCCGCATCATGAAACGCGGTGCGGAGCAGCAGGTCCGATAATACGTGCCGGATCTCCTCGCCTACCCGCAACTGGCGCTGCGACGGGGTTTTATCGCCCCGCGCAGCCTTTGGTGAACGATGCGGCGCTTCCCTGTCCGGGTTATGCTGCGACGATTTCGGTTTCATAGCATTCCACCACATCGCCCTCTCGCAGATCCTGGAATCCGGCGAATGACAGGCCGCATTCATAGCCCCGCGCCACTTCCTTCACATCGTCCTTGAAGCGCTTGAGCTGGGAAAGCTCGCCCTGATGGATGACGACATTGTCGCGCAGCAGCCGCACGCCGCAACCGCGCTTGACCAGCCCTTCGGTGACATAGCAACCCGCGACCTTGCCGGTCTTGGTGATGTTGAACACCTGGCGGATTTCCGCATAGCCGAGGAATTTCTCGCGATGCACCGGGGCGAGCTTGCCCTTGACGAGCTTCTCGATGTCATCCGCGACCTCGTAGATGATCGAGTAGTAGCGGATATCCACGCCCTCGCTCTTCGACAATTCGCGCGCCTGCACGTTGGCGCGCACGTTGAAGGCGACGATGATGGCATCCGAGGCTTTGGCGAGCTGCACATCGCTCTCGGTGATCTGGCCGACGCCGGAATAGAGCACGCGCACGCGCACTTCCTCGTTGCCGACCTTGGTGACGACGACGCCGATCGCCTCGGCCGAGCCCTGCACATCGGCCTTCACGACGATCGCGACTTCCTTCTGCGCGCCGGCCTGGATGCGGGCCAGCATTTCTTCCATCGTGCCGCGCCCGGCGGTCTGCGCCGCGGCCTGGCGGTCGCGCAGTTTCTGCGCGCGGTATTCCACGATTTCGCGCGCGCGCTGTTCGTTTTCCACCACCACGAAAGGCTCGCCCGCAACGGGCGCACCGGACAGGCCGAGGATTTCCACCGGGGCGGAAGGCCCGGCCGATTTCACATTGGCGCCCTTATCGTCCAGCATGGCGCGCACGCGGCCCCACTGGGCGCCGGCAACCACGGTGTCGCCCTGATGCAGCGTGCCTTTTTGCACGAGCACGGTGGCGACAGGACCACGGCCTTTATCCAGCCGGCTCTCAATAATCGCACCCTCGGCCGAACGGTCCGGATTGGCGCGCAATTCCAGCACCTCGGCCTGGAGCAGAATGGCTTCCTCCAGCTTGTCGAGGCCGAGCTTCTTGAGCGCGGAAACCTCGACATCCTGGGTGTCGCCGCCCATCTCCTCGACCACGATCTCGTATTGCAGCAGCTCCTGGCGGACCCGGTTGGCATCAGCCCCCGGCCGGTCGATTTTATTGATGGCCACGATCAGCGGCACGCCGGCCGCCTGCGCGTGTTTGATCGCCTCGATGGTCTGCGGCATCACGCCGTCATCGGCGGCAACCACGAGCACGACGATATCTGTCGCCGCGGCGCCACGGGCGCGCATGGCGGTGAAGGCCTCATGGCCCGGTGTATCGAGGAAGGTGATCAGCGCGCCGGACGGGGCCTTCACCTGGTACGCGCCGATATGCTGGGTAATGCCGCCGGCCTCCCCCGCCGCGACGGCGGTGTGGCGCAGGGCATCGAGCAGGCTGGTCTTGCCATGGTCGACATGGCCCATGATGGTAACGACCGGCGGACGGATCTGCAGGTCGGCATCCTCATCCGCCTCGCCTTCAAGGCCGATTTCGACATCGGAATCCGAAACGCGGCGCGATTTATGGCCGAATTCGCTGACCACAAGCTCGGCGGTATCGGCATCGATGGCCTGGGTGATGGTCGCCATCACGCCCATCTTCATCAAGGCGCGCACAACCTCGTTGCCACGCGCGGCCATGCGGTTGGCCAGTTCCTGCACGGTGATGGTCTCGGGCAGGATGACCTCGCGGACCACCTTCACGCCATCGGCGCGCAGCAGTTCCAGCTCAGCCTGGCGGCGCTCGCGCTCGCGCTGGCGGCGCACGGAGGCGAGGCTGCGGACTTTTTCATCGGCGCCTTCCAGGGCGGCCTGCACATCGATGCGTCCGCCGCGGCGGTTGCCATCACCGAGTTTTTTGGCCGGTGCCACGGGCACGCCGCGCTTGGGTGCCACGGTAGCCGGGCGGCGCACGCCGCCAGGGCCACGCGGGGCTTCATCTTCGTCATCGGCGCCCGCGGGGCGGCCACCGGGTTTGAGCTGCAGCGTCTCGCGCACCGCCGGCGTGACCGGGCGGGCGGCGGCAGGCGCCGCGACAATGGCGGGTTTCGCCTCATCCGTCGTGACCGCCAAGGCGGCGGGCACATGCTCCGTTCCGGCGGCCTCGGCGGCTTCACGCGCGGCGGCTTCGGCTATGGCCTGGGCTTTCGCGTCCTCAAGCGCCTGGCGGGCGGCTTCCTCCTCGCGACGGCGCGCCTCCTCGGCGGCGGAGAGAATGGAAATTTTTTCCTGCTCGCGGCGTTCCGCCTCGCGCTGGGCGGCGACGGCCAGCACGCGCTGGCGGGTGGCCTGCTCAGCCGGGGTAAGGGCACGCGGCGCCGGGCCGCCCTGGCGCGGGCGCGGCGCCTGCGGCGCGGCGGGGGCCGGGCTCGGGGCCGCGGCGGCGGGGCGCTCGGCGGCAGGGTTCAGCGCCAGGATAACGGGAGCGGCAGGCGCGGCGGGAGCGGGCGGAACCGGGCCGAGGCCGCGCTTTTTGCGCACTTCGACCTGCACGACCTTCGAGCGGCCATGCGAGAAGCTCTGCCGTACCGAGCCGGCATCGACAGTATGCCCCGCATCCCCGCGCGCCACCGGGCGCAGCGAGAGCCTGCCTTTGGTTTCATTCTGGTCGTTGCCGTCACTCATGCTCAAATCCGGTCCATTCACGTCTCAGGCCAGTATTACCCGGCCTTGGTTGGGCTCTACTGCCCGCTTGTCACTTTAACCGCAACACCCGGCAAGGCGCCGCGCTGCAATTTCGATCATCGCCGCCAGCCGTCCGGGCGAAATGACCACATGTACCGTGTGGTCGCGGCCGAATATTCTGCCCAATGCCGCCGCCGATAACACGGCCACCACCGGGATGTCGCGCCCGCCGAGAAACCGCGCCCGCTCCTCGGGGCTGCCATCGGCGGCCTGGACCACCAGCCCGGCGCCGCCAATCTGCAGCCATTCACGAGCCTTCTCGAAGCCAGAAATGGCCGCGCCACCACGCCGGGCCAGGCCTAGCAGATCGGTGAGCCGCCGCGTCAACGCGGCGGCCACCTCATCCACCAGACTGGGCGGCGCCACCACCGGGGCTTTCGCGCCACGGGCGAAGGCGCCACGGCGGATGGCCTGATCTAGCACGTCACGGCGCGCACTCAACCATAATCCACGGCCGGGCAGGGTTGCGGTAACGTCGAACACCACCCGCCCCTCGGGCGATACCACGAAACGCAGCATCGCCTCGCGCTCACCCTGCTCGCGTGTAACCAGGCAGCGCCGTTGCGGCCCCGTCTCCGGTTCATCCGTCTCGGGTTCAGCGATCTCCGGTTCAGCCAGCGTCGCCGCCCTCCCCTTCGAACCAATGCGCGCGGGCCGCCATGATGATCTCGTTGGCCTGCTCCTCGCTCATCACATCGGCGCCCAGCATCTCCACCAGCTCGTCACCGGCGAGGTCCGCCAGATCGTCCAGGGTTTTGACCCCCTTTTCGCCCAAGGTGATGAGATCCTTCGCCGAAAGCGCCTCGATGGCGGCGATTTCATCCGCCACGCCAAGCTCGACGCGCTTTTCTTCCTGCTCGCTGGCCTGGCGCGTGAGGAAATTATCCGCGCGGCGCTGCAGCTCGGCGGCGATGGTCTCGTCGAAGCCCTCGATCGTGCCGATCTCATCCACCGGCGTCGCCACGAGGTCCTCGATGCTCTCGAAACCCTCCTGCACCAGCAGCCCGGCGATCATGTCATCCACATCCAGCGCCTCGACGAACAGGCCGGTCTTGCGGCGGAATTCTTCCTGGCGGCGCTCGCTCTCCTCAGCTTCCGTGAGAATATCGATATCCCAGCGCGTGAGCTGGGAGGCAAGGCGGACATTCTGGCCTCTACGGCCGATGGCGAGCGAGAGCTGGGTATCCGGCACCACGACCTCGACGCGCCCGGCATCCTCATCCATCACCACCTTGGAGACTTCAGCCGGCGCCAGTGCATTCACCACGAAGGTGGCGACATTGGGCGACCAGGGGATGATGTCGATCTTCTCGCCCTGCAGCTCAGCGACCACCGCCTGCACGCGCGAGCCGCGCATGCCGACGCAGGCACCCACGGGGTCTATGGAGGAATCACGCGAGATGACGGCCATTTTGGCGCGGCTGCCAGGATCGCGGCTGACCGCCTTGATCTCGATGATGCCATCGTAAATTTCAGGCACTTCCTGGGCGAATAGCTTGGCGAGAAAGCCGGGATGCGTGCGTGACAGAAAAATCTGCGGGCCGCGCTGCTCCTCACGCACATCGTAGATGAAGGCGCGCACGCGGTCGCCGTTTTTCAGCTGCTCGCGCGGGATGCACTCATCGCGGCGCAGCAGCGCCTCGGCACGGCCCAGATCGACCATGAGGTTGCCGTATTCGGTACGCTTCACCACACCGTTGATGATCTCGCCGACACGGTCCTTGAACTCGTTGAACTGCTTGGCGCGCTCGAATTCGCGCACGCGCTGCACGATCACCTGCTTGGCGGTCTGCGCGGCGATGCGGTTGAAGTCGATGGGCGGCAGCGGGTCGACGATGAAATCGCCGATATTTTTCTCCGGCGCGAATTTTTTGGAGATGGCGTAGGGGATCTGGGTATCCTCATTCTCCACAGTCTCGACGATCTCGGTCCAGCGCGTCAGCCGCACTTCGCCGTTCTTGCGGTCGATGACGGCGCGGATATCCTTCTCATGCCCGTATTTGGCGCGCCCGGCTTTCTGGATGGCCTGCTCCATCGCCTCGAGCACATCGTCGCGCTCAATCGATTTCTCACGCGCCACGGCATCGGCGACCAGCAAAAATTCCGGGCGGTTGACTGCGGTATCCATGCGAATCCTCTAATTGCTCGATTACGTAAGTTGGTGCTTAAGTTTGGGGCTTAATCAGCCGGGGTCGGCTGGGTGGTGAAGGCGATCAGCTCATCGGTGAGAACAAGCTTGGCTTTGCGGATATCGACGCGCTTCAGCGCGACGATCTCATCTTTTTCAACGCGTAAACGGACAGTCTCGGCATCGGCTTCCACCAGTTTGCCGGTGAAGCGCTTGCGCCCGCCAGGGCCGGGGAAGTTGAGTTCGATTTTAGCATCAAATCCGGCATATTTGCAGAAATCTTTTGTCCTGGTCAGCGGCCGGTCGATGCCGGCGGAGGAAACCTCCAGCGTCCAGGCGGTGGTGATCGGATCTTCCACGTCCAGCACGGCGGAAAGCAGATGGCTGACGGTGGTGCAGTCATCCAGGTTGAAGGACACGCCATCGGCGCGGTCGGCCATCACCTGCACGGTGGGTGTCTCGGTGCCGACCACCTGCACGCGCACGAGCTCGTAGCCCTGGGCTTCCAGGGGCTCCATGATGATCTCGGCGATGCGACCCTCAAGGCCGGTATGGACGGGGCGGTTCTCAGACAAAGCAAACAAAATCCAATAAAAAAGGCGGCCCTTTAAGGGGCCACCCTGGGAAAGCCGGGTATTGTTAAGGGCTATTTAGGCCGTCCGGGGCAAAACGGCAAGGCGTTTTTTCACCACCACTCTCCACCTATTGGAAACGGCGCCCAAAGGCGCCGTTTCCGTAGCTGGTCACCGGGATCCCGCGGGTGCGGGCCGGAGGGTGGGTCAGGCCGAGTAGTACATCTCAAACTCGACCGGGTGCGGGGTGTGCTCGAAGCGGTACACATCCTTCCACTTGACCTCGACATAGCTCTCGATCTGATCTTTCGAGAACACGTCGCCGGCCAGCAGGAACTCATGATCGGCTTCGAGCGCCAGCAGCGCCTCGCGCAGCGAACCGCACACCGTGGGTATGTCCTTCAGCTCCTCGGGCGGCAGCTCGTACAGATCCTTGTCCATCGGGTCGCCGGGGTGGATCTTGTTCTTGATGCCGTCGAGGGCCGCCATCGTCAGCGCGGCGAAGGACAGATACGGGTTGCAGGTCGGGTCGGGGAAGCGGACTTCCACGCGCTTGGCTTTCGGGCTCGTCGTATACGGGATACGGCAGGAGGCCGAGCGGTTGCGCGCCGAATAGGCCAGCAGCACCGGCGCCTCGAAGCCCGGGATCAACCGCTTGTAGCTGTTGGTCGAGGGGTTCGAGAAGGCGTTGATGGCTTTCGCGTGCTTGATGATGCCGCCAATGGCGTAAAGGCACATTTCCGACAGGTCGGCATAGCCATTGCCCGCGAAGAGCGGCTTGCCGGACTTCCAGATGGACAGATGGGTGTGCATGCCCGAGCCGTTATCGCCGTAAATGGGCTTGGGCATGAAGGTGGCGGTTTTACCATAGGAATGTGCCACGTTATGGACGCAGTATTTATAGATCTGCATCTGGTCGGCCATGGTTGTCAGCGAGTTGAAGCGGGTGCCGAGCTCGTGCTGGCTCTGCGCCACCTCATGGTGATGCTTCTCGATCGGCAGGCCCATCTCGCCCATGGCGGAGAGCATTTCGGCGCGCAGGTCGACATCGCCGTCAACCGGGGCGACCGGGAAGTAGCCGCCCTTGACGCCGGGACGATGGCCCATATTGCCTTCGGGGTAATCCTTCATGGCGGAGCCCGGCCCCTCGATGGAGTCGAGCTGATACATACCAAAATTGCCGCCGGTGCCGAACTTCACGGAGTCGAAGATGAAGAACTCAGCCTCGGCGCCGATGAAGATGGTGTCACCAATGCCGGATTCCTTGAGATAGGCCTCGACGCGCTTGGCGGTGGAGCGCGGGTCGCGCACATAGCCCTGGCCGGTGGCCGGCTCGACGATGTCGCAGAACAGGATCAGGCTCGGCTTGGCCGTGAACGGGTCCATCACGGCCGAGGCCAGGTCCGGCTGCAGGATCATGTCGGATTCATTGATGGCTTTCCAGCCGGCGATGGACGAGCCATCGAACATGAAGCCTTCCTTCAGCGTGTCTTCATTGACAGTGCTGACGTGCTGCGCCGTGTGCTGCCACTTGCCCTTGGGATCGGTGAACCGCAGATCGACATATTCGACCCCGTTCTCCTTGATCATATTCATTACTTTGGCGACGCCATCATCGCTCTCGGCTTTCTTAGCCATGCTCATTCCCCGTTCGTGTAAAAATGTTAACCAGTCAGAAAAATTGCCCGGTCATCCGGCAAGGCGCTAGGCCCCTGCCGGGTCACGTGCAGCGCTCGCCATGTTAAGCACGCATGACGGCCGCGACAATATGTGCTCAGACCGCGGCCTCGCCTTTCTCGCCAGTGCGGATGCGAATGACCTCTTCGACGGTGGAAATAAATATCTTGCCGTCGCCGATGCGGCCGGTGCGGGCGGCATTCATGATGGCCTCGACGGCACGCTCGACCACGCTGTCCTCGCAGATCACCTCGATCTTCACTTTCGGCAGGAAATCCACCACGTACTCGGCGCCGCGATACAGCTCAGTATGGCCCTTCTGGCGGCCAAATCCCTTGGCTTCCACCACTGTGATACCCTGCAACCCGACTTCGTGCAGCGCCTCTTTCACTTCGTCGAGTTTGAACGGCTTGATGATCGCTTCGATCTTTTTCATCTGGTCCACGCCAGGCCTTCGGCCCGCGTCCTCCTCTAATTCGTGCGGACAGCGCGATTGCGCGCCAGCCAACGGGCTGGCCTCGCCTTTCTTGCACGACCCGTGCCAGAGCGCGAGGTCCGCCTGAATCCGGGGGCACGGCAATATTACGCCGGAAAGATTTGTGCCTTTGCCCACGCCATGACGGTATCTGCCTAAATTTTACGCAAGCTTGCCGCCACCCAAAGCGGCAGGGTATCACGCCCCCGGAAAGAGCCGATGAAGGGTGAGCCAGGACCGTGAAACCAGTGAACACGCTGCTCGGGCAGACCGGCACGACGATTTTTACGGTGATGTCGGCCCTCGCCACCCGGCATGGCGCGATCAATCTCGGCCAGGGCTTTCCCGATACCGAGGGGCCGGCGGATATCGTCCAGGCGGCGGCGGCGGCCCTGCTCGACCAGCGCAACCAATACCCGCCGCTCACCGGCCTGCCGGAGCTCAAAGCCGCCGTTGCCGCCGCCAATGCACGGTTTTACGGGCTGGATATAGACCCGGTTTCCGGCGTCTGCGTCACCTCCGGCGCCACCGAGGCGATTACCGCCTGCCTGATGGCGCTGCTCAACCCCGGCGACGAGGTCGTGCTGATCGAGCCGTTATATGACACCTACCTGCCCGTGGTGCGGATGTTGGGCGCGGTGGCGCGGCTGGTGCGGCTGGAGCCGCCGGGCTGGGCGCTGCCGCGCGCCGCCTTGGCGGCGGCCTTCGGGCCACGGACGAAACTCCTGCTCCTCAACACGCCGATGAACCCCACCGGCAAGGTCTTCACCCGCGAGGAGCTGGCATTCATCGCCGGGCTGCTGGCGGCGCATGATGCCTATGCGGTGTGCGATGAGGTGTATGAGCATCTGGTGTTTCGTAGCACCCGGCACATCCCGCTGATGACCCTGCCCGGCATGGCGGCGCGCTGCCTGCGCATCGGCAGCGCGGGCAAAACCTTTTCCCTCACCGGCTGGAAGGTCGGCTACGTCTCCGGCCCGCCGGCACTGGTCGAGCTGGTCGGCCGCGCGCATCAGAACCTCACCTTCACCACCGCGCCCAATCTGCAGCGCGCGGTGGCGCTCGGCCTGGCCAAGCCGGATGCGTATTTCACCACCCTGGCCGATACGCTGCAGGCGCGCCGCGACCTGCTGGAGGCCGGGCTGCAACGCCTCGGCTTCGGCACGCTGCAAGCTGCCGGCGGTTATTTCATCACCGCCGATATCACGCCGCTGGGCATGGCGGCGGATGATGCCGCCTTTGCCCGCATGATCACCGAACAGGCCGGGGTGGCGGCCATTCCGGTCTCGGCCTTCTATGCCGCCAACCCGCCTTCGCATTACCTGCGCTTTGCCTTCTGCAAGCAGCCCGCGGTGCTGGAGGAGGCGTTGCAACGCCTCGGCACCTGGCTGGCGGCTCGGCCCGCCGCGTAACCGCGCAGCAAAAACCCCCACTGCGCCGCCGCGCAGCAAAAACCCCCGCTGCGCGGCCGCGCAGCAAAACCCCCCCGCTGCGCGGCCGCGCAGCAAAACCATTGACGGCCCGGCCCGTATGGCGTTACGAGGCCCCACCCTGGATGGCGGACGTAGCTCAGTTGGTAGAGCGCCGGTTTGTGGTACCGGTTGTCGCGGGTTCAATCCCCGTCGTTCGCCCCAGGTTTTCTCCCGTCCGAGGTTTCCGCATCCGGCTATTGTGCCATCCACCCTGGACAATGCCCCTCTCCACGCCCAATTTGCGCGGCTTCAGTCTATGTAAGGAGCGGGACGATGGCACTGCAAAAACGCAAGCTCGGGCGCGGCGGGCTGGAAGTCCCGGCCCTCGGCCTCGGCTGCATGGGCATGAGCCAGTCCTACGGCCCGGCGGATGAGAGCGAATCCCTCGCCACGCTGCACCGCGCCCTGGAGCTGGGCTGCAATTTTCTCGATACCGCCGAGGTCTACGGCCCGCACACCAATGAGGAGCTGCTCGGCCGGGCTCTGGCGGGGCGGCGCCAGGAGGCGATCATCGCCACCAAATTCGGCTTCCGCATCGTCGAGGGCAAGCAGGCCGGCGGTGAGCGCGACAGCACGCCCGGCAATATCCGCGCCGCGGTCGAGGGCTCGCTGCGGCGCCTGCGCACCGATTATATCGACCTGCTCTACCAGCACCGGGTCGACCCGGCGGTGCCGATGGAGGATGTCGCGGGGGCCGTGGCCGAGCTCGTGGCGGCCGGCAAGGTGCGGTATTTCGGCCTGTCCGAAGCGGGGATTAAAAACATCCGCCGCGCCCATGCGGTGCATCCGGTGGCGGCGCTGCAAAGCGAGTATTCGCTGTGGGAACGCAATCTGGAGCCGGAAATCATGCCCGTCCTGCGTGAACTGGGTATCGGGCTGGTGCCCTTCTCGCCGCTCGGGCGCGGGTTTCTCACCGGCACGGCAAAACCGGCGGAGGACTATCCGAAAGGCGATTTCCGGCGCAACGACCCGCGCTACCAGGCCGGGAATTTCGCCGAAAACATGCGCGCCGCCGGTATCGTGCGCGATATCGCGGCGGATCTCGGTGCCCTGCCCGGCCAGGTGGCGCTCGCCTGGGTGCTGGCCAAAGGCGAGGATATCGTGCCCATTCCCGGCACCAAGCGGCGGCGCTACCTGGAAGAAAACATCGCCGCCGCCGCGCTGGTGCTGAGCCCGGCGCAGGTGCAGGCGCTGGATGCGGCCATGGCGCCGGATAAAGTCTCCGGGGCGCGCTATGCCGCGGCGCTCATGTCGACGGTCGATCGCTGAAGTATGTAAAATATTTACATTTTATCAGAGTATTTACACAAAAACCTTACTATTTTACGCTTGTTTTTCACAAATCAGGTGGTTTTTTGACTCCCAACCGAGGCGGTTAGGTGTATGTGTGCAGTGCAACATATGACCTCCAACCTCGAACGGAAGTGAAGACGATGTCCTACCAAGACCATATCAGCGACGTCACCGGGCTGGTTTCCGCGAAAAACGGCACGTGGGACGGAATCAGCCCCGAAGCCGTGGCCCGCATGCGCCTCCAGAACCGCTTCCGTACCGGTCTGGACATCGCCAGATACACCGCCTCCATCATGCGTGCCGACATGGCCGCCTATGACGCGGATGCCGCCAACTACACCCAGTCGCTCGGCTGCTGGCACGGCTTCATCGCGCAGCAGAAGATGATCTCCATCAAGAAGCATTTCGGCACCACGAAGGGCCGTTACATCTATCTGTCCGGCTGGATGATCGCCGCCCTGCGCTCCGAATTCGGCCCGCTGCCCGACCAGTCGATGCATGAAAAAACCTCAGTGCCGGCGCTGATTGCGGAGATTTACACCTTCCTCCGCCAGGCCGACCAGCGCGAGCTTGGCATGCTGTTCCGCGATCTCGACGCCGCGCGTACCGCCGGCGATCTCGCCAAACAGGCCGCCGTGCAGCACAAAATCGATACCTACGAAACCCATGTCGTGCCCATCATCGCCGATATCGATGCCGGGTTCGGCAATGCCGAGGCGACCTATCTGCTCGCCAAGAAGATGATCGAGGCCGGCGCCTGCGCGCTGCAGATCGAAAACCAGGTCTCCGATGAAAAGCAGTGCGGCCACCAGGACGGCAAGGTCACCGTGCCGCATGAGGATTTCGATGCGAAAATCCGCGCCTTGCGCTACGCCTTCCTCGAACTCGGCGTGGAAGAGGGCATCATCGTTGCCCGTACCGACAGCCTTGGCGCCGGGCTGACCAAGCAGATCGCCTTCTCCAAGGAGCCCGGCGATATTGGCGACCAGTATAATTCATTCCTCGATTGCGAAGAGGTCCAGGCCGATGCTGCTCATAATGGCGATGTTGTTATTAACCGCAACGGCAAGCTGCTGCGTCCGAAGCGCCTGCCCTCCAACCTGTACCAGTTCCGTCCCGGCACGGGCGCGGATCGCTGCGTGCTCGACTGCATCAACGCGCTGAACAACGGCGCCGACCTGCTCTGGATCGAGACCGAGAAGCCGCATGTCGAGCAGATCGCCGCGATGATGGACCGCATCCGCGAGGTCTGGCCCAACGCCAAGCTGGCCTATAATAATTCACCCTCCTTCAACTGGACGCTGAATTTCCGCCAGCAGGTCTTCGATGCGATGAAGCAGGAAGGCAAGGACGTGTCCGCCTATGACCGCGCCCGGCTGATGAGCGTGGATTACGACGATACCGAGCTGGGCCGTGCCGCGGACGAGAAAATCCGCACCTTCCAGGCCGATGCCGCCCGGCGCGCCGGCATCTTCCACCACCTCATCACCCTGCCGACCTACCACACCGCGGCGCTCTCCACCGATAATCTGGCGAAGGAGTATTTCGGCAGCCAGGGCATGCTCGGCTATGTGCTCAACGTGCAGCGCCAGGAAATCCGCCAGGGCATCGCCTGCGTGAAGCACCAGAACATGTCCGGCTCCGATATCGGCGACGACCATAAGGAATACTTCGCCGGGGAAGCCGCCCTCAAGGCTGGCGGCGCGCACAACACCATGAACCAGTTCGCGGCGTAATCAGCACCGCGGCACGGCAACTCACGGCCCGTCGCTCACCGCGCCGGGCCGTTTTATTGTGCGAGGGCTGACGGCGCGTCCGTCAGCCGGTCGCGGATCACGTAATTCCGCGCGCCCGGCGGATAGACCAGCACAAAAGGTATCACCGCCCCGGCCGGGCATGTGGTAACCGGGCGCGTCCAGAAACATACATCCGGCTGGCGCTGGTGGAAGGGTATCCAGCTTTCCGGCGCGCAGGATTGGCGCGTGAAACCCGCCGGGATCGCCGATGTGTCCGCCGCCGCGACAATCGCATCGGGCTGGACCCCGCCGGGCACGGTCTCGGGGCCGGTGAAACGCGTATCCGTGAACAAGGGCAGGATCGGCCAGAAGCCGCGATTCCAGGTGCGGATGCTCACGACACATGGGTGCCGCGCCGCCAGTTCGGCATAGAGATGAATGGCATGGCCCTGCCACGGCACCATCATGTAAAGCAGCGGGCTCATATACGGGCCGGTTAAAAGCCCCGCCGTGAGCAGGGTTTTTTGCAACAGCGTCCGGTTGGCGCAAAGCCCGGCCAGCCCTACCCCCGCCAACGGCACGAGCAAGGCCACCGCCGGGAAAATATAGCGCAGCTCCTTATGCGCCACGGCGGTATGCACGGCGATGATGACCAAAGCCGCAAGCCCCATGACGGGCAGCTTCCGCGCGCCAAGCCAGGCAAAACAGACCATAAACGCCGCGCCCCAGAGCCAGTCATAAAGCAGGTTCAGCAGGTAATAGGCCGGCGGCTCGGAATCGAAATACTGGCTTACGACGCTATGTATGATGTTCAGGTCGATATTCATCCAGAAACTGCGGAACATCTGCCCCCAGGTGTACCAGTCCAGCAGCCCGGCGCCCAATACCGGAAGGGCCGCCACGGGCACGGCCAGCAGCCAGCGCCGGGGGCTGCGGCCGCACAGATAAATCCCGGCGAGCATGATGGCGGGGCCCAGTTGTTCGCGCAATGCAAAGGTCAGCCCGAGCAAAAACCCCGCCCAGCCGACATGGCGCAAATCGCCCCGGCCACGGCATGCCTCCACCAGATATAAAGCGGGAACAAAGATATCCGCCGCCAGCACCTCTTCGAGCGGATGCGGCGCCATGAGCCACAGATCCGGCCACAGAGCGGCCAGCATACCGGCAATCCAGGCGCCCTGGCGGCCATACCAGCGCTCGCCCCATTTGGTGGCACACCACACGATCGGCAATGCGGCCAGGCATAGCAGTATGCGGATCAGCACCAGCCCGGCCTGCGGCGCCGGCGTAAACCAATGCGCCAGCGCCATGGGCCCCGCGAGCAGCAGCGGGATCGCCCATGACCGGAGCCCGACCTGAAACTCCCACGGCACATAGCCCTGGCCGAATACCAGCCGGTGCGCCTGTTCAAGATACTGGAACACTTCATCCGGCGCGTAATAATTCGGGAATACCAGCGCGAAGAACAATCTTATGCCCAGGGCCGTGCCGAGGCTCACCGTCAAAGGGCTTGTGCGGCAGTTCATGATGGCAATGACTCCGGGGCAAGGCAGATTCAGGAATGAAAGGCAGACAAACAAAGCGGGCACCACGCTCAACGCGCAGTGCCCGCTTTGTTTGTCACCCCCGCATTGAATGCAAGGGGCGGCCCGGCGTGTGCGGCTTATTCCTCGGCCAGAATATTGCCGATCTTCTTGCCCCAGCCGGAGGGGCGGTAGAACACGATGCCGATCAGCAATCCGCCAAGCCCGACGATTTTGACGGTCGTGTTGTAGCCCATGAAGGCATAGATGCCGAGCCCGAACAGGCTGAGCGCGCTGAGCAGCGGATAGAGCACATAACCGAGCCAGGTGGCCAGCGAACTCTTATAGCTGCCCCGGTAGATCCAGGCGCAGACCAGACCGGCCAGGCCATAATAATAGCAGACCTGCACCGCTATGGCCGCCACAGAATCGTTCAGGATTGTGCTGATGGATGGCAGGAAGCTGGAGATGAAGATCATCGCCAGCCCAAGGCCGAGCAGCAGGTACATGGTCCGCACCGGCGTAATGGTACGTTCATGCACCTGGCCGAAATAGCCGGGCAAGGCGCGGTCCCGCCCCATGGCGAACAAAGTGCGGGAGAATTGCAGCATCGTCGTCTCCAGCGTGGCGACCGAGGAGAGGATGAGCGCCAGCGATGCGGCATAACCGCCCACCTTGCCCAGCCCCGCGGCCACCGCGACGTGGTAGATCAGGTTATCGGAGAAGCCCGATGCGTCGGACAGCGTGAACATCATCAGCGCCGCGACCGTGAAGGCGATGAACGAGGCGATGGTGATGAAGATGCTCAAAAACCCGCCCTGGCCGGCGGCGTTGGGCGGATGCCCCTTGGTTTCCTCCGAGAGATTGCTGGTAACATCCCAGCCCCAGTACAGGAACACCACGATCAGCGCCGAGGCGGCGAAGGTGCCGGACGGATAGTTGAAGCCGAACCATGACCAGTTGAAGGACGATACCGCGCCATGCGTGCCGCTATGCATGAAGGCGGCAATGGAAATGACCGCGAGGATGGCAAGCTCGATGGTGCTCATCACCACCTGGATTTTGCTGGTGAGTTCGATACCGGCAATCAGCACCAGGCCGATGGCGATGAACCAGATCGCGCCGATGGCGGTGGTGAGCAGCACATTGCTCGCCAGGCCGGGATCGAACAGGTCGATGGTCGCGGTGCCCAGCGGCACCGAGCCGGTGACCATGAATACCATGGCGGCTATGAGCAGCGCCCAGCCCGAGAAATAGCCGAAAAACCCGCCGAACACCGACTTGGTCCATTCATAGGCGGCACCTGCGTTAACCATTTTGGCGGTGAGGCCCTTATAGGCAACCGCGATGCCGAGCATTGGCACCGCGAAGACCAGCAGCGCATTCGGCGACACCTTGCCCGACGCGGCCAGCAGCCCGGCAATGGCCACCGCGATGGAAAAGCCCGGCGCGGAACCAGCCACGCCCATGATGATGGATTCGAAAAATGATAGCGAATCAGCTTTTAGTTTTGTACTCACCCCGTCCCCCTGTTGTTTGACAGTCAGCCTCCTGGTTGCTGCTGGGTGATGCAATGAATATTGCCACCCCCCAGCAGAATCTCGCGCGCCGGCAGCATCACGATGTCTCGTCCGGGAAACAGCCGGCTGAGTACGCCGTGCGCCGCCGCATCCGTCGCCACACCGAAGCATGGTGCAATTATCGCGCCGTTCGCAATGTAAAAATTAACATAGGATGCCGCGAGGCGCTCCCCCGCGGCGCGATTCATGCCCGATGCCGTGGCATCCACCCCGGCTGCCTCCTGCGCCGTGATGAACATCGGCGTGGGCATGGGCATGCGCTCAACCACCAGCGCCCGCCCTTTGGCATCGCGTGCCGCCAGCAGCCGGGCCTCGGCATCGCGGCTTACGGCGTAATGCGGGTCGGCCGGATCGTCGCACCAGCTCAGCAGCACCATGCCGGGCCGCACGAAACAGGCGAGGTTATCGACATGCCCATCCGTCTCATCTCCGGGCACGCCCTGGCCCAGCCAGATCACCGTGGTTGCGCCGAGGTACTCACGCAGCATGGTCTCCATGACGGCGCGCGTGATGCCCTCATTGCGGTTCTCGTTCAGCACGCATTGCTCGGCGACCAGCACGGTGCCCTCGCCATCGGCATGGATCGCCCCGCCCTCGATGACCAGAGGCGCGCGGAAACGCCGCGCCCGTTCCACCTCCAGCACCTTGACCGCGACCTGATCATCGAGATCCCAGGGGAAATAAAGGCCGCCGCGCAGCCCGCCCCAGGCGTTGAACGGCCAGTCCACCCCGGCCAGGGCGCCATCCGGGCCCAGCAGAAAGCTCGGGCCGACATCGCGCATCCAGGCATCATTGGTGCTCGCCTCGATCACCCGCACCTCAGCCGGCAGCCTCGCCCGGGCATTGGCGAATTGCCGGGCGCTCACCAGCATCGTCACCTTCTCGAACCGGGCAATCGCGCTGGCCACGGCGGCAAAGGCCGCTTGCGCCGGCTTGGCGCCGAGCCGCCAGTTATCCGGCCGCTCCGGCCAGATCATCCAGCACCCGGCATGCGGTGCCCATTCCGCCGGCATCGCATAACCAGCGGCGTGGGGTGTCGTCATCGCAGCGCCGCCTTATGCGAAGTAACCCCGTCCAGCGTGAGCAGCGGGGCGTAGAGTTCGGGGCGGCGGTCGCGGAACACACCCCAGGCATTTCGCATCCGCGCGATGGCGTCGAGGTCGAAGCTTTGCACCAGAATGGTTTCGCTACCGCGATCGGCCTCCTGGCATTTTTCGCCGGTCGGCCCGGCGATGAACGAGGAACCGTAAAACGTGATCGCGGTACCGTGCCGGCCGGCTTCCGTGCCGATGCGGTTGGCGGCGATAACCGGGGTGAGGTTGGCGGCGGCATGGCCCTGCATGGTGCGCTGCCAGTGCCCGGCGGAGTCGAGTGCCGTATCCTGCGGTTCGGAGCCGATTGCGGTGGGGTAGAACAAAAGCTCAGCGCCCATCAGCGCCATGGCGCGGGCACATTCGGGAAACCACTGGTCCCAGCATATGCCGACGCCGATGCGGGCGTATTTCGTATCCCATACCTTGAAGCCGGTATCGCCCGGAGAAAAATAGAATTTCTCGGAATAGCCGGGACCGTCAGGGATATGGGATTTGCGATAATGGCCGAGTATCGCGCCATCCGCATCGATGATGACGACAGTATTGAAATTGCTCTGCCCGGCACGCTCATAGACCGAAATGGGCAACACCACGCCGAGCTCCCGCGCAATGGGGACGAAATGCCGCACCGCCGCGTTTTCGGCAAGCGGCCTGGCGAGGTTCAGAAACTCATAGTCCTGGTCCTGGCAGAAATACAGACTCTCGAACAATTCCTGGATCAGGATGATCCGCGCACCCCGGGAAGCCGCCGCGCGCACCAGCCTTTCGGCGCGCGCGATATTTTCCGCCGCATCGGCGGAGCAGGCCATCTGCGTGGCGGCGACGATGACGTTTCTCATGCGTTTTTCAGATAGGCGTCGTATTCGACATCGGAAATACGCTTACGCATTTCCGAAATCTCCTGGCGCTTGCAGGCGGTGTAGAGGCGCTGGAAATCCGCCCCGAAAATTTGC
>JAKBAV010000096.1 GCA_021826225.1 Pseudomonadota bacterium
GGGCGTGGCAATGGGAATTGCCGCCAGCGCATCGGTATTGGCCTTGGCCCCGGGGGCGAGCTGCACCCGCACCCCGGTTTGCTGGTTTTGGCCCTCCAGCGTGGTCACCACGCTGCCGTTCAGCTGCGTATCCAGGCTCGCCGCCACGCTCGCCGGGTCCAGCCCCAGCATCGCCGCGCGCGCCGGGTCGACGTGGATTTCATACGCATCCCCCGCCGGGACGATGCCGTTTACCACCGAATTCACCCCCGCGATGCCGCCCAGCGCAGCGGCCACGCGCAGCGCCGCCGGGCCGAGCTGGCGCGGGTCCGCCGCCGCCAGCTTCACCTCGATGGGTTGGGGCACCCCGGTCAGATCCCCGATCTCATCGCCCATCAGCTGATGCAGGTCGGTATCCACGCCGGGAACCTTGGCGGTGATCTGTTCGCCCAGCCGCTGCATCACGGCATCGATCCCCGGCCGGGTGCCAACCGGGGTCAGCCGCACCACGATATCGCCCTGGTTCGGCTCGTTCAGGTCGCCGCCAAACCCGGCGCCGATCCGTGTCGAGAAGCTCTCCACCGCCGGGTCGGCGCGCAAAATACCTTCCACCTGCGCGATCTCGCGTTGCGTCTCGCCCAGCGAGGTGCCGGGCGCGCTCTGGTAATCCAGCACGAACCCGCCTTCGTCGAGATTGGGCATGAAGCCGGTCTGCACATGGTCGAAGGAGAGCGCCCCCACCACCAGCAGCACCGCCACCGCGCCGCCGAGCAGGGCAGGGTGCCTGAACACCCGGGCCAGCAGCGCGCCATGGGTGCGCGTCAGCCAGCCGGGCTTGTCCATCTCCGGGTCGTGCCATTTGCTGAAATTGATCCACCGGCTCGCCAGCAGCGGCACCGCGAAGGCGGTGAGCAGCCAGGAGGCGAACAGCGTGGAGGCCATGGTGATCGAGAGCGCCTTGAAGAACGCCCCGGTGACGCCGGAGAGAAACCCCAGCGGCGCGAAGACGATCAGCGTCGCCGCCGAGGAGCCGGTGAGCGGCGCCAGAAACTCCGCGCCATCGTCTAGAACCCGGGTGCTCACCGGCACCGCCCCCGGCTCATGGTCCGCCGCATATTGCCCGCTGGCACGGCGCGCCAGATGCTCGATCATCACGATCACATCGTCGATCACCAGCCCGACCGAAGCCGCCAGCCCGCCCAGGGTCATGATGTTGAAGCTCATCCCCAGCAGCGAGAGCACCAGCACCGCCGCCGCCAGCGAGGCCGGCACGATCAATACCGCCAGCAGCGTGATGCTCCAGCTGCGCAGGAAGAACAGCAGCACCAGCGCCGCCAGCCCCACCCCGATCAGGATCGCATCGCGCACCGAGCTCGCCGCCGCCACCACCAGCGTGCTCTGGTCATACCATTTGCTCAAGCGCACGCCGGGCGGAATCTGCGGCGCGAACCCCGCCAGCGCGCGCTCCACCGCATGCGCGATCGCGACCGAGTTGCTGCCCGGCTGCTGGAACAGCAGCACGGTCACCGCCTGTTTGCCGTCCGCCGAGACAGCGAAATATTGCGGTGTCACCCCTGCATGCACACTGGCGACATCCGAGAGCCGCAGCACGCCATCCGGCCCGCCGCGCACCACGATATGCCTCACATCCTCCACCGTGTGCAGCGCATTGGCGCTCATCAGCAAATAGAGCAGGTCGTGGTCTTCCACCCGGCCCACTGATTGCAGCACATTCGCAGCCCCCACCGCCCTGGTCACATCCCCCAGCGTTAAATGGAACGCCGCCAGCAGATGCGGGTCCACATCAACCTCAACCTCCGCCGTATCGCCGCCCTGCACCTGCACCCGCGCCATGCCGGGAATGGCCGAGAGCAGCGGCACGATTTGGTATTGCGCCAGGTTGCGCAGCTTCACCTGGCTCACGCCGGGCGAGGTGAGGGCATAGGCCATGAAGGGGAATACCGTCGGGTCCATGCGCAGCACGGTATAGCTGGTGCTGGGCGGCAGGCTGGGCAGCAGCTGCGCCACCGCGGCGTTCACCCCCAGCGTGGCGGTGGTCATATCCGCTCCCCAGCTGAAATCGATGATCATCTGCGCCGCCCCGCGTGAGGTCGTGGAGGTTACATCCACCACCCCCGGCACCGCGCGCACCGCCTGTTCCATCGGCTGCGTCACCTGCAGCATCATCTGCTGCGCCGGTTGGCTGCCGGTGCTTATATTCACCCGCACGCGCGGGAATGCCGTCTGCGGAAACAGGCTGATCGGCAGCGAGAGCGCGGAGAGGACGCCGCCAAAAGCCAGGGCAGCCGCCGCCAGCAGCACCGAGCGGCGGTGCCGGTTCAACCAAAGTGCGAACTTCAATTCCCGGCTCCGCTCGCTATCCGTACCGCGGCGCCATCATCGAGCTGATACGCCCCCACGGTGACCAGCGGCAGCGCCGCATTCAGCCCCGCCGCCGCCAATACGCTCTGCCCGCCGGCGTTGCCGAGCACGCGCACATCAACCCGGTGCGCGATGTCGTGCGCATCGAGCTGAAACACATAGGCTCCCTGCGCATCGCTTAGCACCGCGTCGCGCGGCACCACATAGCCGTTCAGCTGGCCGGTGGTGATCGAGGCTTTCACCGGCGCGCCCAGCGGCAGCGTGCCTTGCGGGGCAAGCGTCACATCCTGCAACCCGCTTTGTGGATTGGGCATCGCCGCCACCAGCGCGACCTGCCCGTCCACCACCGCGGCGCCATCGTTCAGCAGCGTGATTTTTGCCGCATCGCCGGGGGTGATACCGCCCGCCTGCGCCGGGGTCACACCCGTTACCGCCACCAGATGGCCGTTCTCGACCAGCCGCAGCAATCCGCTGCCCGCCGGTTGAATACTCCCCGGCGCCACCAGCACGGCGGCAATGACACCCGCGAACGGCGCTGCGATCGTGCGTGTCCGCCCCGCCCCGGCCGCCTGCAACGCCTCCAGCGTGCCGCTGGCATCTCCCACGGCCTGCGCCGCCGCCGCCAGATCCGCGTTCGTCGCCAGATGGCTCGCCAGCAACGCCGCCACATGCGCGCGCGCCGCCCGCGCCGCCGTTAGCGCATCGCGCGCCTTGCGCAGCTCCGCGACCGAGGGCGCATCCGCCGCCAGCGTCGCCAGCACCTGCCCGGCGGCCACATTCTGCCCCAGGCTCACCGCCACATTGCTGACAACGCCGCTTGCCTGCGTGGAGAGCGTCTGCTCCGCTCCCGGCCCGGCGGCCACGCTGCCATAGGCCGTTACGGTGGCGGGCAGGCTGCCCGGTTCAAGCTTCATGGTGTTCACCAGCACGCTGGGCGCCGCCGTTGCCGTGACCACCGGGCCGGGGACAAACACCCACCACGCGGCCCCGGCCAGCAACAGCAGGGGCAGGAGCATCCAGGGGCGAGCAAACTTCATGCGGCGGGTTCCATCGGGGCGGCGGCGATCGTTGGCAGGCCAACACCGGTCAGGGTTTCCAGCGAGAGCCGGGCGGTTAATAATTGCACCCGCAGCGCAATCGCCTCGCGCTCGCGGCTGGTGGCGGCGCTCTGCAACCCGGCGGCGCTGGCCGCATCCAGCGCCCCGCTGGCGAATGCGGCTTGCGCCTGCGCCGCGATTTTCGTGGCCGCCGCCGCCTGGGTGTCAGCGGCGGCGCTCTCATCCTGCAGCAGCGCGATGCGCGCCAGCAGCGCCCGCGCCCCGGCCTCCGCGCTGGCCAGGCTGGCCTGGAACTGCGCCGCCAGCTGCGCCCGGGTGGCGCTTGCCTGCGCGATGGCGCCCCGGTTGCGGTTGAACAGCGGCAGGCTCAGGCTCACCTGCGGCCCGGCACTCCACACATTGCTCGTGTCCCGCCCGCCGGTCGCGCCGATGCTCACGGGCAGAAACTGCGACAATATCGCCCCGCGCAGCTTCGCGTCCGCCTGTTCGTAGCCAAAGCGCAGCGCGATCAAATCCGGCCGCCGCTGCGCCAGCGAGCCGATGGCCGCCTCCACCGCCGCCGGGTTCAGCGGCTGCACCGGGCTTGGCGCCACCGCCACATCGGTGCCCGGCTGCAGCCCCAGCAGCGCGTCCAGCTGGTCGCGGTCCTGGTCGCGCGCCTGCACCGCCGTGTTCAGCGCCGTGTCTACCGCCGCCAGATCCGCCATGCTGACCGACTCCGCCGCCACGGTGAGGTTATGCGCCGCCACCTGCGCCTGCGTTGCCGCGTTCACCCGCGCCAGCGCGTCATGGTCCGCCCGCAGCGTGGCCAGGCTTTGCGCATCGCCGTGCAGCATGATGCAAAGCTGCTCCGCCTGGCTGGCCACCTGCCATTCCTGCCATAATATCTGCGCGTTCACCTGCGCCAGCCCGGCCTTGGCCGCGCGGACGTTCACCCGGTAGGTCACCAGCGCCGAGACATCCTGGCTCAACCCCCCGGCCAGTGCCGGCATGCTCCCCGGCCCGCTGAGCAGCGCCGCAAACCCGGCGCTCAGCGAAGGATCCGGCACCAGCCCCGCGCTCAGCAGATCCGCCTCGCCCACGCCCCGCTGCGCCCGCGCCGCCACCAGATCCGGATCGTTCAACACCGCCAGCGCCGCCACATCCGGCAGGCTCAACGCCCCGCCCAGCGGCACCGCCCCGCCGCCCGGCAACCGGCTGCGCAAGCCAGCAACCGAGGCATGCAGCGGATCATGCAGAGCAAGCGGCGCAGGATGATAAACCGCACAGCCAGAAAGCCCCAGGAACAAGCCCGTTCTCAGGGCAATTCGATAGTATCGCGGCAAGCTCATATGATCAGTGTGCCTTAAAGTTCCCGCGTAGACTAACCCACCCGCCGCCCCCTTGTCACATATGACGGAACTGTCATTTCCCCTGGCCCTTGCGCCGCCGCGGCGTCTGCGCTTGAAGCCCTTCTCCTTGAACATTGGGCCCCTGAATGACACAGCTGATCGGTATTGATTTTGGCACCACCAACAGCGTGGTGGCCGTGCTCTCGCCCGACGGCAGCGTGCAGACCAGGCGCTTCGCCTTTGGCGCGGCGGAGCTTGACGTTTTCCGCACGGTGCTGTGCTTTTGGAGCGAGCAATCCAACGGCCGCAGCCACATGCACCATGCCGCCGGGCCGCAGGCCATTGAGGCCTATCTGGACGACCCGCTCGACAGCCGGCTGATCATGTCGATGAAAACCTATCTCGCCCAGCACAGTTTCACCCAGACCAATATTTTCGGCCGCATCTTCACTCTGGAGCAGATGATCTCGCTGTTCCTGCGCGCGCTGCTCGGCACCGGGCATGCCGGCGCGCACATCATCGCCGGGCGGCCCGTGCGCTTCGCCGGAGACTTCGCCGATGACGATTTCGGCGAGGCCCGCCTGCGCGCCAGCTACGCCGCCGCGGGTTTCCCCGCGATTGACGTGGCCCTTGAACCCCAGGCCGCCGGCTATCGCTTCACCCGCAGCCTGTCCGCCCCCGCCACCGTGCTGGTGGGCGACTTTGGCGGCGGCACCAGCGATTTTTCGTTGTTGCGCTTCACCCCCGGCGCCGCGCATCCGGTGGTATCGCTCGGCCACAGCGGCATTGGCATTGCGGGTGACACCTTCGACTACCGCATCATCGACAACGTGGTCTCCCCGCAGCTAGGCAAGGGCGGGACTTATAAGGTCATGGGTACGGATTTGCCGGTGCCGGTGGAATATTTCTCCGGTTTCGCGCGCTGGCATCGGCTTTCGCTCATGCGCACGCCCCGCATCCTGCGCGACATCGAGGAAGTCGCCCGCGCCAGCGCCGACCCCTCGCGCCTGCGTAACCTGATTAGTCTGGTGCGCGACGAAGCCGGTTATCAACTCTACCAGACTGTCAGCGCGCTAAAGGCTCAGCTCTCCAAAGCCCCAACGGCGCGGCTACACTTCGCGCATGAAAAATTGGTGATCGACCGTGACGTCTCACGCGCTGACTTCGAATCCTGGATCGCCCCGGATGTGCAGCGCCTGGCCGCAACGGTTGATCAGGCGCTGGAGCGCGCGGGGGTGCCGGTTGAGGAGGTGGACCGCGTTTTCCTCACCGGCGGCACATCGTTTGTCCCCGCGGTACAGCGCATTTTCACCGAGCGCTTCGGCGCGCAGCGTATCTCGGCGGGGGGAGAGTTCGTTTCGGTTGCCGAGGGGCTGGCGTTGATTGGCCGTGACCGGCTGGCCGCCGCGGCCTGACCTCAGCCCAGCCCCGGCCGCGCCTTATACGACATGTTGCAGGAAATCCCGTAATCTTTCGCTCGGCGGGTTGGCCAGAAGCTCGCCGGGGGTGCCGTCATGCGCGATTTTGCCGCCCTCCATGAACAGCAGCCGCGTTCCGGCCTTACGGGCAAACTCGATCTCATGCGTCACGATGACCATGGTCATGCCCTCTTCGGCCAGCGTCTGCATCACCTTCAGCACCTCCTGGCGCAATTCAGGGTCCAGTGCCGAGGTCGGCTCATCGAACAGCATCAGCTTCGGGCGAATCGCCAGCGCGCGCGCGATGGCGACGCGCTGCTGCTGCCCGCCGGAGAGCTCGGCGGGATAATGGTTGGCGCGCTCCGAGAGGCCGACCTTCTCCAGCAGGGCCAGGGCCAGCTCACGCGCCTCGCGCCGTGTTGCTTTGCGCACGCGCATCGGGCCGAACATCACATTTTCGAGCGCCGTCATCTGCGGGAAAAGGTTGAACTGCTGAAACACCATGCCGGCTTCGAGGCGGATATTGCGGATATCGTTGCGTCCGCCTTTTACACTATATCCGTCCACCCGGATGTCGCCGCCCTCGATTGACTCTAGGGCATTGATGCAGCGCAGCAGGGTCGATTTTCCCGAGCCGGACGGGCCGATGACAACCACAACCTCACGCGGCATGATCTCCAGGTTGATGCCGTTGAATATTTTGTGCGGGCCGAAGCTTTTCTGGACATTGGAGAACTCCACGATGCTCATAGGATCGGCATCCTTCTTTCAACATATTGCCAGAACAGGCCAACGGCACTGAGCATTACGAAATAGATCACGGCGACAGCCGACCATATTTCGACAGCTCTGAAATTATCGGCGATGATTTCCTGGCCGGTGAAGGTCAGTTCACTCACGCCGATCACCAGCAGCAGCGAGGTATCCTTCAGGCTGGTGATGCACTGGTTGCCCAAAGGCGGAATAAGCCGCCTAAACGCCAGAGGCCCGGTGATAAAGACCAGAACTTTCCAGAACGGCAGGCCCATCGCCAGCCCGGCTTCGGTCAGCCCCTTGGAGATTGAGAGCAGCGAGCCCCGGACAATCTCGGCGACATAGGCGGAGGAGTTGATGGCAATTGCGATAATGCCGGCCGTAACGCCTTGAATCCTGATATGCATTAGAATCGGCAGCGCAAAATAGATGAACATGATCTGCACGATCAGAGGCGTGCCGCGGATAAAGGCGACATAAACCTGCACCAGGGCATTAACCGGCATCGGCCCGAAAGCGCGCAGCATCCCGAGCAGCATGCCAACCGATATGCCGAGGATTAGTCCGATGGC
>JAKBAV010000097.1 GCA_021826225.1 Pseudomonadota bacterium
CCCAGCTCGCCGGCTATTTCGGCCTGCCCTATTGCTATGCCTATTTCTTCACCGATGGCGAGGGCACGGAAGAAGCCCTCGATGCCTATCGCCGCAGCTTCACCCCCTCCGCCATCCTCGCCGCCCCACACAGCGCCATCGTCGTCGCGGCTTTGGCCGCCGATACGCCGGAGGAGGCGGAATACTGGTACCGCTCCCGCGCCGTCGCCTGGGCCATACGCGGGCGCGGCAAATTCATCGCCATGCCCAGCCCCGAGGAAGCCGCGGCTTTCGATCTGACCGATAGCGAGCGCGCCCGCATGGCCGCGGCCCGCGAGAAAGCCCTGATCGGCACCGCGCCGGAGGTCACCGCCCGGCTGCGCGCGCTGACCTTGCGGCTCGGCGTGGATGAGCTGGTCATCACCACCGGCACCACCAGCCCCGCCGCCCGGATAAAATCCTACGAGCTGTTCGCGCGGGAATTCCAACGCGCCAGCGATTTCTAAAAACTTATTGCGAATTGCGCCATAATACTCTAAAATACTTCAATGAATACAAATATTTGTCGTGTATTTTTTCGGTAATCTTTCAGCAGCTTCATGAGGCCCGGCTTGCAAGCGCGTAACCTCGCCGGCGCCATGTTGAATTCGCGGGCCGCCGTTTCAATCTCTGCTCCATCTGGCGCCGGGCCAGTTATTCAGAGAAGGATTTAAGATGAACAAGGATCGTGTTGAGGGCGCCATGAAGCAGGCCAAGGGCAGCATCAAGGATGCGGCTGGCAAGGTCACCGGCGACACCAAACTGCAGGCCGAAGGCAAGGCCGACAAGGCCGCGGGCAAAATTCAGAATGCCGTCGGCGGGCTGAAGGACGCCGCCAAGTCCTGAGACCATCCGGCCTCCCGAGAGTGCAACGCGGCGGCGGAGCCTCAAAGCTCCGCCGCCGTTCTTACGCCCCGTTTTTAACACGCCCCGCTTTAAAGGGCATCGCGCCGGAATGCCCCTTACCGCCCATTGGAGATTTATATGACCCGCTCAAAACGCCTGATTCTGCCTTTTGCCGCCCTGCTTAGTCTGGCCGCCTGCAACCAGCAGGGCAGCTACGCGCAGCACGACTTCAACGCCGCCGGGCATGATCTGGGCAATGGCGATATCGGCAGCGGCGCCGACGAAACCGGCCACGGTTTCAGCCATGGCGCCAATGCCACCGGCGAGGCCATTTCGCACACCGCGCATAATATCGCCAACTCCCCCAGCAGCTAACCGCCGGGCTGGCGCAACAGGTCGAGCGCGCGCTGCAATATCGCCGCGGCGGCCAGCTTGTCGACGATTTCCGCCCGCCGCTCGCGGCTCAGCCCCGCCTCGATCAGCCGCTCATGCGTCTCCGCCGTGGTGAAGCTTTCATCCACCATGGCGGCAGGCAGGCCGGTGGCGGCAGATAAAGCATGTGCCCAGTCGCGCGCCGCCTGGGCGCGCGGGCCCATCTGCTGCTCGCCATCCAGCGGCAGCCCGATCACCAGCCCCCCCACCCCCTCGCGCGCCGCGATGGCGGCAATCTCGGCGGCATTCTGCTTCAGCTTCACCCGCGCCAGCGTGGCGTAGGGGCTGGCCACCTGCCGCCCTACATCCGAGAGTGCCACGCCGATGCGCCTGGCCCCAGGGTCCAGCCCGAGCAGCCGTGCATCCGGGGCGACCAGCCTGCGAAAATCCGCGATATTGTAGAGTGCCATGCCCGCCTGTATGGTCCGCCCGAATTGATCAGCCAAGGGATTGAGGCAAAATGTCATTGGACTCCGCGACGGTACGCCGCATCGCGAAACTGGCCCGCATCCGGGTTGGAGATGAAGAGGTGGAGACACTCCGGGGTGAGCTGAACGCCATTCTGGGCTATGTCGAGCAGCTCGCGCAGGTGAATGTGGACGGCATCGAGCCACTCTCCGGCGGCGCGCAAATGGCACTCAGGAGCCGCCAGGACGTGCAAACCGATGGCGGCATCGTGGAGCAGATCCTGGCCAATGCGCCGGATCGTGAGGGTCAGTTCTTTGCCGTGCCGAAAGTCGTGGAATGAGCATTTTTGATTTGACGATCGCCGTGGCCGCACGCGCGCTCGCGGCGAAACAGATCTCCTCCGTGGAGCTGGTAACCGCCTATAACGGCGCCGTGGCGGCGCTCAACCCACGCCTCAACGCCTTCATCACCACCACGCCGGACCTCGCTCTGGCGCAGGCCAAGGCGGCGGATGCGCGCATCGCGGCGGGGGAGGCCACGCCGCTCACCGGCATTCCGCTCGCCATGAAGGATTTGTTCTGCACCGCCGGCGTGCGTACCACCGCCGCCAGCAAAATCCTGGAACCTTTCATTCCGCCCTATGAGAGCACGGTCTCGGGCAAGCTGAAAACCGCTGGCGCGGTCATGCTCGGCAAGGCCAATCTCGACGAATTCGCCATGGGCTCGTCCAACATCACCTCTGGCTACGGCCCGGTGGAAAACCCGTGGAAGCGCACGGGCTCGGATGCCAGGCTGGTGCCCGGCGGCTCCTCCGGCGGCTCGGCCGCCGCCGTGGCGGCGCGCATGGCGCTGGGCGCCACCGGCACGGATACGGGCGGCTCCATCCGCCAGCCCGCCGCCTTCACCGGCCTCGCGGGCATCAAGCCCACCTACGGCCGGTGCTCGCGCTACGGCATCATCGCCTTCGCCTCCTCGCTCGACCAGGCCGGGCCGATGGCGCGCAATGTGGAAGACTGCGCCTTGCTGCTGAACGCCATGGCCGGGTTCGATGAGCGGGACTCGACCAGCGCCCAGCGCGCCGTGCCCGACTTCACGACGGCACTCAACCGTGGCGTGAAGGGCCTGCGCATCGGCATTCCGGCGGAATACAGGCTTGAAGGCACCAACCCGGAAATCCTGGCACTCTGGGATAAGGGCCTGGCATGGCTGCGGGCCGCGGGCGCCGAAATCGTCGACATATCCCTGCCCCACACGCAATACGGCCTGCCGGTCTATTACATCGTCGCCCCCGCCGAGGCCTCCTCCAATCTCGCCCGGTACGATGGCGTGCGCTTCGGCGCGCGGGTCGATGGCGTGGACCTCATCGACATGTATGAGCGCACCCGCGCCGCCGGCTTCGGCGCGGAGGTGAAACGCCGCATCATGATCGGCACCTATGTGCTCAGCCATGGCTATTACGATGCGTATTACCTCAAGGCGCAAAAGGTCCGGAACCTGATCCTGCGCGATTTCACCGAGGCTTTCGCCAAGGTCGATGCCATCCTCACCCCCACCGCGCCCTCGGCCGCGTTCGGCCTGGGCGAGAAGATGGACGACCCCGTAACCATGTATCTCAACGACGTGTTCACCGTCCCGGCCTCGCTCGCCGGCGTACCGGCGATGAGCGTGCCCGCCGGACTATCATCTGAGGGCCTGCCTCTGGGCCTGCAGGTCATCGGCCGGCATTTCGACGAGGAAACCGTTTTCGCGGTCTCGGCGGCTTTGGAAAAAGCGGCCGGGTTTACCGCTTTGCCTGAATTGCGAGCAAAATAATGGCATATACGCTGGAAGGCCGTACCGGCACCTGGGAAGTGGTTTGCGGCCTGGAAATCCATGCCCAGGTCATCTCCGAATCCAAGCTCTTCTCCGGCGCCTCCGCCACCTATGGCGGCGCGCCCAACGACCATGTGAGCTTCGTCGATGCCGGCTTCCCCGGCATGCTCCCGGTCATCAACCAGGAATGCGTGGCCCAGGCGGTACGCACCGGGCTGGGCTTGAAGGCGCAGATCAACCTGTTCTCGCGTTTCGACCGCAAAAACTATTTTTACGCCGATCTGCCCAATGGCTACCAGATCAGCCAGTTTGAGCATCCCATCGTCGGCACCGGCGTGGTCGAGATCGAGCTGCAGGACGGGACCATAAAACATATCGGTATCACGCGGCTGCACCTGGAGCAGGATGCCGGCAAGTCGATGCACGACCAGCACGCCGCCAAGAGCGTCATCGACCTCAACCGCGCGGGCGTCGCGCTCATGGAAATCGTCTCCGAGCCGGATATCCGCTCCCCGGAAGAAGCCGGCGCTTACCTACGCAAAATCCGCCAGATCGTGCGCTACCTCGGCACGTGCGACGGCAACATGGAAGAAGGTTCCATGCGCGCGGATGTGAACGTGTCGGTCCGCAAGGCCGGCGAGGAATTCCGCACCCGCTGCGAGATCAAAAACGTCAACTCCGTGCGCTTCGTGATGCATGCCGTGGAAACCGAGGCACTGCGCCAGATCGAGGTCTGGGAATCCGGCGGCGCCGTGAAGCAGGAAACCCGGTTATATGATCCCGCGCGCGGCGAAACCCGTTCGATGCGCAGCAAGGAAGACGCGCATGACTACCGCTATTTCCCCGAGCCCGATCTGCTGCCCTTGATCCTGGAGCAGGACTGGGTGGACGCGCTGGCCGCGAAACTCCCCGAATTGCCCGATGAGAAACGCCGCCGCTTCTGCGCCGAATACGGCATCCCCTTCTACGATGCCGGCGTACTCGTGGCCGACCAGGCCATGGCGGATTTTTACGAGACCGTGGCAAAGGGGCGCGACGGCAAACTCGCCGCCAACTGGATTTCCGGCGATTTTTTCGCGGCCTTGAACCGCACCGGCACGACGCTGGAAACCTCCCCGGTTTCCGCCGCCGCCCTCGGCGAATTGCTCGACCTGATCACGGATAAAACCATCAACGGCCGCATCGCCAAGGATGTGTTCGAGGAAATGGTCGAAACCGGCAAACCCGCCGCCGCCATCGTGGAAGAAAAAGGCCTGCGCCAGGTCACGGATACCGGCGCCATCGATGCCGCTGTGACAAAAGTGCTGGCGGAGAATGCCGACAAGGTCGCGGAATATAAATCCGGCAAGGACAAATTATTCGGCTTCTTCGTCGGCCAGGTGATGAAGGCGATGCAGGGCAAGGGTAATCCGGCGCTGGTGAATGAGGCCGTGACGAAGCAGTTGGGATAGACCATGACCTGGAAAACCGCCCACCGCTCCCTCTACTACCAGGGTGCCCCCGAACCCGAAGACCCAATGCTGGTGCGCGGCAAAACCGCCTTGCTCGTGATCGACGTGCAGAACACCTACCTCGCCCGCGCCGACCGCGCCACGCTCCCGCCCGACGAACAAGCCCGCTACGATGCCTGGACGCCCTTCCACGAGCGCATGCACAACATCGTCATCCCCAACATCGAAAAACTCATCGCCAAATTTCGCGCCGGCGGACATGAAGTCATCTTCGCCCGCATCGCCTGCCATACCGAAAATGGCCGCGACCGTTCGCTCTCCCAGAAAAAGCCCGGCTGGAACAACCTGCTGCTGCCTAAAAACGAGTGGGACTCGCAGATCATCCCCGCGCTCAGCCCCCAAGGCGATGAAATCGTACTCACCAAAACCACGGACTCCGCCCTCACCGGCACGAATCTGCGGCTCATCCTCACCAATCTCGGCATCACCCATGTCGTCTGCGCCGGGATTTTCACCGACCAATGCATCGCCTCCACGGTGCGCTCGCTCGCCGATGAAAGCTTCGACGTGATCGTGGTGGAAGATGCCTGCGCCGCCGGCGACCATGCCCTGCACCTGCAGGAGCTCACCATCATGAACATGATCTATTGCAGCGTGATGAGCGGGGAGGAGCTTCTCGGATACCTGCCCGGCTGAATCAGCGGCCCTGGATTGATCTGGATCAACCCGGAACAGCGGTGGCCGACATAGCGTCCCGCCATGTTGACGACCCTCCCGCTGGAACGTGTCTACCAGTTCATCGAGCCAGGGCCGGTGGTATTGCTCACCACCCAGGCAGGCGGCGCCAAGCCCAATGTCATGACCATGTCCTGGCATATGATGGTGGATTTCGAGCCTCCTCTCGTCGCCTGCGTTGTCGGCGCCGGCAATCACAGCTTCGCGGCACTGCGTAAAACCCGGCAATGTGTCATCGCCATTCCCCCTTCCACGATGGCGAAAACCGTCACCGGCATCGGCAATTGCACGGGCCGCGACACCGATAAATTCGCCAGCTTCAACCTCACCCCCCTGCCCGCCGGACATGTCGTGGCACCGCTCATCGGCGAGTGCGTCGTCAATCTCGAATGCCTGGTGCGCGACGCCCATCTGGTCAACCGCTACAACATGTTCATCCTGGAATGCGTGCAGGCCTGGCAGAACCCCGAACTCGATGACGCCCGGACCATCCATCATCAGGGCTATGGCCGGTTCGCGGTGGACGGCAAGATAATCGAAATAAAATCGAAAATGCGCTGAGAAAATGCGCTGAGAAAATGCGGCAAGCCATTCCCCCGGCGGCCGGCCGCGAAGGATCAGCCCATGTTCCGGAACACCACCGAATGCGCCGGGTCTTTCGTGCGGTAGCGCCGGTATGGCGCAAAACCATGGCGCGCGAACAACAACGCCAGGTTCCGTGCGTTGAAGAATTCAAGATGTTCGGGCGGGCAGACATCGTCCCAGGTGGAAATATCCGCCGGCACGCGCGCATGCCCCGCATCCGGCGCCGACAGATACACGAAGCCGCCCGGCCGCACGATCGCGGCCAGCGTGCGCATGAACTCGCCGGGCCCCGGCAGATGCTCCAGCACCTCGGATGAGAACACGAAATCGTATTTTTTCCCACGCTGAGTGAAATCGCTCAGGCTCTCGCAGTAGAAGCGCTGGGCCGGAAACCGGCCGCGCGCGTAATCTATACTGTTCCGGCTGATATCGATACCTTCAGCCCGCGCCCCAAGCCGCGCGAAAGCCTCCACCATGAACCCGCCGCCGCAGCCGAGGTCGAGTACATCCCGCCCGCGCACATGGCGGAAAAAATGCAGGCTGCGGATAAAGGCGCGCCAGCGCCGCGAACGGCTTTTCGGGTAGAAGCCAGGCGCCGCGCCGCGATACGCGGTTGCGTAATAGGCGGCAATCGCAGCATCCGAGGGAAACGGGTGGACAAAAATAAAATCGCAGGCGGCGCAGCGATAAAGCTCATAGCCCGATTTGACGAAAGCCAGGCGCGCCTCCCGGCCCTCGCAAACCCGGCAGGAGGCGGCGCCATCGCACGCCGCCGGGACCACTTCAATTGGCGTGAAATCCACGTCCTGCCCCTGCTTATCACAAAATAATAACTTAATTGTAATTACGGCCAGGCAATGTAGGGGTCAACCCTATTCGCGCGAAAGTATCCTGTCGTTGAATAAACGGCTGAGCCTGCGGGCCTTGAAGCCGCGCGCCAGAGCAGCGTCATCGTAATCCTGCGCCACCCATTGCGCGAAACTCTTGCCGCTGCCCTCTTCGCGCCCCCAGGCGGCCACAAACGCATCGAGAATGCCGGCCGGCGAACCCGCCATATGGCCGTGGCGCAGACTGAGCTGGCGGCGGGCTTCGGCGGCGGGTCTGCCCTGGCCGAGCAGGAACACCGCCCCCGCGAATCCGGCCCGGTCGGCGCCAGACTTGCAATGCACCAAAGCCGGGCCGCGCATGGTGCGAAAGG